>DATFCE010000455.1:0-32942 GCA_035253365.1 Nitrospiraceae bacterium | reverse complement strand
CCAGTCATAAGCGAGGGGCACAACTTGCGTACCCGCGACACGCTCGCGCAGCGCGTCGACCAATGATCCATACCCTTCGATGGAATAGAGCCATGGAACGACGGTGATCTGTTGAAGAATGCCGTCCGGCTGGAGGTCGAGCGCGCCGTCAAAGCCAAGCCCCGGAAGCGGCAATCGTAGCGATCGGCGACCGAACAAGGCTTCCCATGCGTCCACCCATACGAGATCGCCGTCGGAGACCTGCGTCAGTTTCGTGCCGTAATAGCCGGGAACGACGATGATGGCCGAAGGACCGAAGGCGCCGTGGCGAGGGATGGAGCTGGGTTTCTCACATCCGCCGAGAAGCGCGCACACGAGGCCGAGCACGATTGCGAAGCGCCGCATAAGATCAACTCGATGCCGCCCGCAGCAAGGTCGCGCTCGCTCCCGGAATCTTCCAGCCCTGTTCCGTCAAGGGATTCACAATGCCCGGCCCGCCGTACTCCGGATGATCGCTCGACCAGGCCAACATCCACGTACAACCTCCGGGCGGGGCCAGCAAGGGCTCGGGAGCCGGGCGGAAATCCAGGTCGGGTCCGAGGTTCACGATCACCAAACGATCGCCGTGCCGATCATCGGTATAACGCAGCGCGAAAGAGTCGTCGCTCAAGACCGCACCGTCGAGGCGATGCCGATCTTGGGACGCAATGACGGGATCATCACGCCGAAGACGCAGCAGGTCCTGATGAAAGCGGTACATATCGGCGTGCCGTTGCCGCTCCGTGAAATCGATCTTGGATCGTTCGAACGTCGAATCGAGAGACGGATCGTCAATGTGATCCTCGGCTTCCGGCGACCCATAACTGGGAAATTGCGACAGAAACTTCTTGCGCCCTTGATGAACCTCTTTTGCTAGATCACGCGTATGATCGGCGAAAAACAAAAACGGCGTCGAGGCGCCGAATTCCTGTCCCATAAACAACATCGGTGTTTCCGGCGCGAGGAGCATCATGGCCGCCAACGCCCGATACCGGGCAGGATCGGTCATGGCATGAATCCGCGCGCCATGCACATTATTGGCGACCTGGTCATGGTTTTGAATGTAGGTGATAAAGGCCGCGGCCGGCTCGTTCGTCACCGGACCGCCTCGTGGTTTCTTTTGCCAGGCATAGCGTTGGCCTTGATACAGAAATCCGCGCTTGGCCGCCGAGATAAATTCTTGCGCGTGCCCGCGATAGTCCGTGTAATAGGCTTCACGCCGGCCGGTCAGCGCCACCCGCGCCGCATGGTGGAAGTCGTCGTTCCACATGCCGTCGAGTCCGTATCCGCCCTCCGAGAGGGGCGCGATCGTCCGAATGTCCTGCGGCTCGTTTTCGCTGAGCAAGACAATGGATCGCGCCCCAGCGACGCGCCGGGCCTGTTGGGACAATTCCGCCAAGATATGGACGGGGCTCGCGTCAAAGATTTGCTGGGTCGCATCCAAACGGAGTCCGTCCAGATGGAATTCCGCAATCCAATAGCAGGCATTTTGCACGACAAATTCACGGACCGGCCGTGAACCCGGCCCGTCGAAGTTAATGGCTTTCCCCCATTCATTCTTGTACCGATCCGTAAAAAATGTGTCGCTGTACTCTTTGAAGTAATTGCCGTCCGGACCGACATGGTTATAGACGACATCGAGCAACACGCCGAGATCCGCCGCATGGGCTGCATCCACGAACCGCTTCAACGCGTCGTGGTCGCCATAGGTGTGCGATGGCGCATAGAGCCCTACCCCGTCATACCCCCAATTCCACCGGCCGGGACATTCCGCCATCGGCATCAATTCAATCACAGTGATGCCCACCCGCCGAAGCTCATCTACTTCACGTACCGCCGCATCCAACGTGCCTTCTCTCGTAAAGGTGCCGACGTGCATTTCATAGATCACCTGTCCGTGTAGACGGACCCCCGGCCACGCCGTGTCCTGCCACGCATACGACGACGGATCGACGATCATCGATGGGCCGTGAGGCCCCTCCGGCTGAAACCGCGAACAGGGGTCCGGACAGATTGCCTCACCGTCCAAACGATAGCGATATCGCATGCCGGCCTTGGCGTTCGGAATCAGGCCGGTAAAATAGCCGTCCTCATTTTTTTCGAGCGGAATGGCTTGCCCGACCTCCTCCAACAGAACCTCGACCCGTTTGCGTCTCGGCGCCCAGACGCGAAAATGCACGCCGCCGGGTTGCACGTCGGCTCCGAGATCGAGTCGCCACGGTTGTGGCAGTGCTGAGTGATGAGTGCTGAGTGCTGAGTGTGAAGACTCAGAATTCATGGGAATGTCCTGCTTGTTTTGAGATTCGACCCACTCATCATTCATCGTTGTTTTTTCATCGCTGTCTCTTCAGTGATTGTTTCAGCAATTTGGTGAGCGCGCCCGGTTGCTCGCGTTTCTTTTTTTCTTCGGCGTCCCGCGTCAATCGTTGTTGCAGCAACGCCATCACCGCCGCTTCTTCCGGGCGAAGATCACCGAGCGATTCCGTCATCGCCTTTTTGACTCGCCGTCTGAGCGTCTGGAGCAACGACCCGTCGAGATAGGTATTGATGACCGCGGGATGGATATAGCACTTCCGGCACACCGCCTTGGTATTCCCCAAGCGTTTCGCCACGGACTCGATCGCCTGCACGATGTTCCGCTTCGCTTGTGTCTGAGAGTCGAACGCTTCAAATTCCTGTAACGCTCGCGCGGCCAGCACGGTCCCGGCCCACGTCCGAAAGTCCTTGGCGGTAAACTCTTCACCCGCGATCTCCCGGAGATAGTCGTTGACGTCCGCCGATTCAATCGACCGCCGCTCGCCGTTCTCATCGAGGTACTGAAACAACTCATAGCCGGGCAGGTCCTGACTCTGTTTGACGATTTTGGCAAGTCGCCGATCGGTGACATCGACGGCGTGTTGAATGCCGCTTTTCCCGCGAAATTCAAACTTCACCGTCGATCCATCCACATCGACGTGCCGATCGCGCATGGTCGTCAAACCAAAGGAATCGTTCTGGCGGGCGTACTCTTCGTTCCCCACCCGGATCAGGGTCGTCTCCAGCAACCGGATGACCGCGGCGAGGATTTTTCGGCGGGGCAAGCCGGGCAGCGCGAGGTCCTTTTCGGTGGCAGTCCGGATCGTCGGCAGCACTTTCGCGAACGTGATCATGCGGTCGTATTTCGTTTCGTCCCGCACTTCGCGCCAGCGCGCATGGTAACGATACTGTTTGCGACCCTTGGCGTCGCGGCCGGTGGCCTGAATATGTCCATGGGCGTCGCCACAGATCCACACGTCACGCCACGCCGGCGGAATCGCCAGCGCTTTGATCCGCCGGAGCACGTCGGGGTCATGCACGACCTTTCCATCTACCCCGATGTACTGCATGCCGTGGCCGGCGCGCTTTCGCGTGATGCCCGGAGCGGTATCCGCCACGTAACGGAGTCCCGCGGCCTTGGCCGACTCCACCGGATCGGTGACGGGCGCCGATATTTTCCTGCCGGCACGCCGGCGCGGCTTGGGTGATGCAGTTGTCTGGACGGCCGCTCCTGCCATGGCTTTATTATTAAAAATACAGAATTAAAAATGCAAAATTGACAATCCCGTCTTTCTTACCTTTTACATTTAGCATTTTACATTTTTAATTACTCAAGAGGCGGCGGCCCGAACGGCGTAATCGTCGCGAAGGAATCGCTGAAGGTGCTCGAGGACAACCGCGGGCTGATCGATCATCACGAAGTGGCGGGCATCCGCGATTCGCACCAAGCGACAGCCTGGAATATCCTTCGCCAGCCGCTCCGCATACTTCACTTCCAGAAAGACGTCGTCCTCGCCCCAGAGAATCACCGTGGGCACGCGAATGCGGGAAAGCAGCCCGGTGATTTCCGTCGTGAGATTCGTGTTCAGGGCGGCGGCGTTGCGAATCAATGACAGCTTGCCGACTTCCGTGTGATACGGCACAAGCAACTCGTCGATCCGTGACGAGTCCGGATTGGAGGCGAACCCGCGCTTGAGCGCTTGCTTCAGCAGCAGGCCCGCGGTCGAGGCTGAGATTTTTCGATAGGCTTCGGGATGCCCGAGTTGAAGCATCGCCTCGATCGGCCATGAATCGTAGCACACCGTATTCAGAAGGCACAGGCGGCGGACCCGATGAGGGAGAAGAGTAGCGAGACGGAGCGCGACCCCGCCGCCGAGATCGTGGCCGACGACTACGGCGTCGTCCAGGCCCAGATATCCCATCCACGCGTCGATCATGTCGGCTTGCCGGTCGATCCCTCGATCGAAGCGATCGCTTTTATCCGAGTAGCCGAACCCCAGCAGATCGGGAATGAGAACGCGGTGGCTGCGCGCCAACTCCGGCAGCACATCGGCCCAGAGATACCCCCAGGTCGGAATGCCGTGCAACAGAATGACCGGCGCACCCTGGCCTTCGTCAATATAGCTGACGAACCGGTCTCCCAATTCGACGACACGCTGTTGAGCTTGATAGTCGCGCCACGTCATGAATTTTCCATTTACGATTTGGTGATTTGGTGATTTTCTAATTCAGTCTCGAATCAAAAATCGCCAGATCACTAAATCACCAGATTCAACTTTCTGCCGGGAACGGCGAGGCCGCCAGCTCGTCCGGCAACAGCCAGTCGGACTGCAGCAACGCGATATTGACGATCAACGGCGGCAGAAGCCGCTCAAACGACATCGTGATCTTCATCAGCTCTTCGACATCCTCACCCGCAGCCTCGATGGCCCGCCGATCCAGCGTCACGGGATAGGGAAGCTCGCGCGCGAGAGCCCGGGCGGTGTCCCGCAAACCGGTGGAAGCGTCACGGTATTCATTCCGTTCGATCTTGGTCTTCAGTTGCGACCACGCCGCCGAAAGATAGCTCGGCCAAAGGGCGAGCGTGCGATAATCGCTATTGATGTTCGGCAGATCCAGCGTGGCTTTAATGTCCTTGAAGATGTCACGCGTAGGCTCATCCTCGGGCTCTTCCTCCACCATCTCCATCGGGTACATGCGGGCGGGGACTCCGCGTGCAATCCGTTCCAGCCGTCCGTCGCCAGCTCCGCCTCGTCCCATCTCTTCGCCTTCGAGCACCAGCTTGACGGCGGATGTGAGGACTAACAATTTCGGATTGATGTAGTGATACAGGGCCAACGCGGCACGGATTTGGTAGGCTTGGCTGTCGCTCAGCCGCACGAGCATGAGCGCGTCCGGCTTGCCGAGGGTCTCGGCCGCCCGGCTCGCCTCGGCCCGGATGAGGTCGCCCGCATCTTCGAATGCACGCGTTTCGGCGCTCGGCCGGATCGCCGTCCATAACCTCGAAAAGAACGTCGGATACCCGGCCCATGTGCGCAGATTCAAATTGACACCGGAGACTCGAAGCGTCTGCCGAATATCGTGATAGATCTGCTCGATCTCTCCGTCGGCCTCATATTCCGCCACCGGCGATGGTTTTCCGATTCCGAACATCTTCTTCTCCTAAGGATGTTCAAAAAGGCCGATATCTTACCCACCCCACCCAAGCGCGCCAAGACGCGCTTCTACCCTATAGCGCGGCCGCAGGCGAAGCAAAAACCGCGGGTGTACCGATATCTCACCCCCTGTCCTAAGCCAGCTAAGGCTGGCTCTTCCCCATGGGTACATTAAGGACGTTGGCGAGCCGAGAACACAGATCGGGAGGGGACGCGTCTCGGCGCGTCTGGGGCTGGGCGGGTGTGAATACAGCCTTTTTCAACATCCGTCTATGTGACGACTAACGCCTGCGGCGCCGCTTGATCAATGCGCGTGCGCAGCCAGGCCAATTGCCGATCCGTCTCATGACCGAAGGTCTGACAGGTCTCGACCAGCGCCTGATCATGCAGGGCGAAAGCGGCCTGCTTGAGCGCCTCATACCCGAGATGGACGGCGCTCGTGGCCAGCCACAAATCGTGCAGGTCGTGCAGAAGCCCCACCCCGCCCGTGCGCGTCTCGTCGAACAATGCCTCATGCAAGCGCTCCGCCTTTTTGCTTTTCTCCTCGCCGTAGCGCTCGATGAACGGCCGTAATTTTTCCGCATGCCCCTTCGACCACGACGCCATCAGCGTGCAGGTCGCGTAAATGTCGGGCTCCGGCATGTGATGATGCGCCACGTTGGTAAACGCGTCGGCGAGATGGTGCTCACTACGATGCGCCAGCCAGAGATAGATCGCAATGGGCCGCTCACCTTGCGCGGAGATGAACGCATTCTTGACCTTGGCCGGCGCTTCCACCAATTCCGTGGCGACGGCTTTTAACTGGCCGCCGAGGCCTTCGGTCGCCTTGGCGACGCTTTCGGCTATCGAGGACCGCGAGACTTTGCGGGCTTTGACCGCAGCATGCTTAAAATACGGCTGTTTGCTGACCGGGTCCCATTCAGTCATGGTCAGCTCGTTCGCCGCGCGCCCATGTTCCGGATGGTCCCAGTACCCGTAATGAAACGGGATAAACAGATGACCCGGCAGGATGTCGCCGATCTTCGCCGGGACCGAGACCCGCCCCCGCCGGGATTCCACTTCAACCATGTCGCCCTCCACAATCTTCAGACGCGCCGCGTCGTCTTCGTTGATCTGCACAAAGGCGTCGGGCGCCGCGGCATTCAGCTCTCGTGATCGGCCGGTCTTGGTGCGCGTGTGAAAGTGATACACCACGCGGCCGGTGGTAAGCCAGAACGGATAGTTCTCGTCCGGTTCTTCGTGCGGCGGTTGATAATCCACGGCATGGAGCAATGCCTTACCCTTCGGATCGTGCGCGCGATACTCCTCCGGTGTGCTGACGGCGCCGGTCGTGAGATCATGGCCGAACGTCTCGCAATAGTTGCCGTCGGTATTGAACACATGGTCGGTATAGAGGCGCGGCGTGCCGTCGGGATGCTGCTCGTTGCACGGCCATTGGATGCCGGCCGAGTCGCGCAATTTGGCATAGCTCATCCCGCTGTAGTCGCACGGCCGGCCTTTCGAGCAGACCTTCCACGCTTCGAACGCGTCTTCCGGAGTCTTCCATTTGATGAGAGGCACGCCGTCCTTATCGCGAAAATCCATGCGCCTCGCATACTCCAGAAAGATGTCGAAATCGGATCGGGCTTGCCCCGGCGGATCGATGGCCCGCTCGGAGAAATGCACGGTTCGATCGACGTTGGTGAAGCAGCCGGTCTTCTCGCCCCACAGCGCCGTCGGAAGAACAACATTCGCGTACTCGGTCGTTTCCGTGAGGAAAGCATCCTGCACCACCACAAAGAGGCTCGACTTCTTCAAAATCTCGCGAATGCGGCCGATTTCCGGCAGCGACACCGCGGGATTTGTGCCGCTGATCCACAGCATCCTGATCGTGCCTTCTTCGGCATAGCGCATGATTTGCATCGCGTGCGTCGGCGGACCCCACGTCGGCAACTTATGACGATCCACGTTCCAAATCCGCGCGACCTCCTGCATGTGCTGTTCGTTCTCCCAATTGCGGAAGGCCGGCATGTCGCCGTCGGCGCCGCATTCGCGAGTATTCTGGGCGGTCGGTTGGCCGTTCATTTGAAACACCGTGCATCCCGGCTTGCCGATCATGCCGCGCAAGAGATGAATGTTGTTGACTTGCACCGCCGCCGCCGTCGCCTGCATCGACTGATAGACACCTTGCAAGACGGTTGAGCACAGAGTCGGGCTTTCCCCAATGAGTGTGGCCGCCGCGCGAAGGCTGCGCTCAGGAATGCCGGTGATGCGCTCAACGCGATCCGGCGTCCATTTCTCCACCATCTCGAGCAGCTTTTGGTAGCCGACCGTGTGCGCCTCGATGAATGCCGGGTCGATGTGCTTGTTCACAATCAGCAGATGCTGAAGTCCGTTGAGCACGGCCACATTGGTGCCCACCCTCGGCGCGAGATGCACATCCGCCTCCTTGGCCGTGTCCGTCCGGCGAGGATCGATGACCACGATCTTGGGCGGATTCGGCCCCGCGCGCCGGTCCAATATCCGCGTCCACAGAACCGTTTCCTGCGAGGCCATGTTATGACCGATCAGCATGACCGCGCCGGTGGTGTCGAGATCCTCATACGAGCCCGGCTGTCCGTCGGTTCCGAAGGATTCTTTGAGCGAGTAATCCGCCGTGGCGGTACAAAGGCGCGTATTGCCGTCCATATGGGGCGTGCCCAGTCCCGCTTTGCCGACGATCGCGAGCGCGTAATATTCTTCAAGAAAGAGTTGCCCGCTGGTATAGAACGCGATCGCATTGGCCGTGTGGCGATCGACGATGTCTTTGGACCGCCGGACGATTCGGTCCATCGCCTCGTCCCACGTCGCTTCGTGCAGCTTCCCATCGCGCCGGAGCAGCGGGGTGGTCAGCCGATCGGGACTGCTGTTCGCCTCCCAGCCGTGGAGCCCTTTCGGTCCCAGGCGGCCACGGCTCACGCGATCGGATTCGCGACCGCGCACCCCCACGATCCGGCCATTCTTAACGCCGATGTCCAAGCCGCAGCCGTTCGAGCACAGGACGCAGGCGGACGGCACCCACCGCTCCGGCTCTTCCGCCATGCGACTGTCCACGCGAACAGGCCACTGTCCATCCACCGTCGGTGTGCGCGGGCCCCATATGTCGGCGATGCTGTCGCGTGACTCTTTGCTCATGGCCTCCTCCCTTTCAGGCTGCTGAAAACGGCCCGCTTACACCCGCCCGCCCCAGGCGCGCCAAGACGCGCCCTTTCCAAGCTTTGTTCTCGCCTCGTCAGCATCTTCAACGTACCCATGGGAAAGAGCCGGTATCGGCCGGCTCGGGGATGGGCGGCTGAGATACCGGTACGCCTCCAGTGCCGACTTCGGCTGTGGCCTTGTTGGGCAACCGTTTTGAGCAGCCTGTATGATCCGTAACCTCTTTACTGTTCCGATCCGGAAATTGCCAAGTCGGCCGCTGCGTCACGAACGGCATGACAGCAAGTTTGCCGAGCGTCACTTCGTCGGCTCGCCGGTAAGCCGGCACGCCGATGAGAATGGCGTCTTGCGGCACATCGAGTTGCAACGTTCCGTGCAAGCGGTCCCACATCGTCAGGCCGCTTGACCAGTTCGAATCGGTCTCCTCCTCAATGACGGAATGGTGAATACCGTGCATACGCGGCGTGACAATGAACCGGTTCAGCCGGCGTTCCGTCTCGATCGGCAATCGGACATTCGAATGATGAAAGAGGACCGACAGCAGCAACAAGGTCTGCCATATTGACAGCGCACGCGGCGAGACGCCGATGAGCACCACTTGCCCGGCGCGCCACGCCACCGACACGATCATTTCGGCGACATGAAAGCGCACCGCCGTCGAGACATCCAGATCCAAATCGACGTGATGCACGACATGCATGCGCCACAGCCACGGCACCCGATGCGTCAGCACATGCCACACATAGATCGTATAATCCAACAATAGGACCCGGAGCACGCCGCGAAGCCACCTGGGCATCCGAAGACAGTTCAACAAGCCCCACCGGCGGCGTTCAACTAGGGCCGTCAGCCTGCGCGTCACGGGCTCCTCGGTGAGGCGGAGCGCGACGGCGGTGATGGCCGCCATGGTCAGATTCCGTCCCGTTCGCTCGCGCTTCGACTCCACCGTCCGGCGCAACGGGCGGTGGAACTCGAGCGCCAAAAGCACCCCGAAAGCTCCGAGGACCAGCGGCGCGCTGATCCACATTGGAAGTTTTGAGGCACGGGTCGCTTCACTCCGCACAGCGTTAGCCGGTCATTCTCGCGCCACGGCGATCGGACGCCGGTATTCCGGTCCCCATCATCCGTTCTTCAGGATGCCCGAGACGCGCATCGAGGCTCAGGCGGCCTGCGCCATACGCCATGACGTACAACAGCCCTCCCATCATCGCCACGTTCTTCAGGAAATGAATCATCTGGTTTTGATCGCCAAAATTGGAGTGAAAGATGAGAGTGGTGGGAATCATAAACAGAAAGAGCGCGGCCGCCCCCACGCGAGCCCAATATCCCAGCAAGATGGACAGCCCGCCCCCGACTTCAAATACGATCGCCCCCACATACAACAGCGTCGTGGCAGTCGTCATGCCCATGACGGCCATGTATTGCTGCGTCCCTTGCGGATCCATGATCTTATTGATACCCGACATCAGAAAGATCAACGCCACGCAGATGCGCCCGAGCAATGCCAGATGGGGTTGATAGGTGTACATGTTTCCTCCTTGAATCCAGATACCCATGACGTCCAGAGAGCGATTTGACGTCCCATTAACCTTCCTGTCCCATGTTGCCATTAGGACCATCCCGCGGGTAGCGGCGTGCGAGCATTTCGTTGTCAGATGAAAGGGGCAAAGTGGAGCTCGTGAAGGTCGATGTCCTGTATCTCGGTCTTAGTTGAAATCCTGCTGTCCTTGAAGGATGCTCAAAATGCTCATCCAACAAGGCCCGAGGCGAAGTCAAAACCGCAGGCGTACCCTCTGGGGTACGTTGAGGAATTTGGCGAGCCGAGAACGCAGCTTGGGAAGGGGCGCGTCTTGGCGCGCCTGGGGCGGGAGGGTGAAATAGGTGCCATTTTCAGCATCCTCTAGCAGCCGCTATTCGTCACGGCCATGGACCTGCGCCGGCGGACTCGTCGCCTCCACTGCCGTAAAGGGCTCCAGAATGGTATAGCTGTGACTGGCCCCCTTCGGGACGGCCCAGGAGTCACCGGCCTCCAAAAGAATGGTCTGGCCTTCAAGCTGTAACTCGGCGCGGCCTTTGATGACATATCCCACGGTCTCATACTCGCGCTGAGTGGGTGGTTTGGATTCCCCGACCTGCTGCTCTTCCCACAGGCGCATGGAAATAGACTTGCCGGATACCAGATATTTCTGTCCCATTTCGCCCTTCGGAGAATATGCCGAACTGACCTTCTTCACGCTCTTATCAACCATGACACCTCCGGTGAAGTTCAAAGTAAAAAGTAAATCTATCGCTTACTTCCAACGGCGGCGGAGCCTCTTTACGGGGCTGTCGGAATCACCTTCTACTGCGCGCTATATTTCACCTACCCACCCCGGTGCGCCGAGACGAGCCCCTTCCCGAAGCGAGCACTTTCTGAGTGTGCGGTCAATCTCACCCGCCCACCCCAAGCGCGCCAAGACGCGCTCCTTCCCGGGGGCGAGCACGAAAGGTGATCCGACGGCCCCGTTCTTTTATTATTTTTCTATCGCCGCCGTCTCCCCCGCTTCCATCACCTCTTTGAATCGCTGGAGATCCTCGGCGATTTTTTTCTCAGGCGCATCGCCCATGATTCGGGCCATGACCGTGCCGGCCAACCCGCCTGGTGGATCATACTGAAGGGTGACTCTGACTTCGGTTCCTCCACCCGGCATAGGCGTGAATCGCACCGAGCCGGCGTTATCGACGTCCGATCCGCCCACAGATCGCCACCCGATCAGTTCATTCTCCTTCTCGTTGATGATCTCCGCCTCCCACGTTACCGTCGTCCCCAACGGCGCCTTCACCACCCAGCGAGAATGGGTATCATCGTGGACGCTCACCGATTCGAGATGCTGCATGAATCGCGGCAGATTTTTGAAGTTACGCCAAAACCGATACACCTCGTCCGGCGAACGATTAACCGTAATGCGTTGCTCAACCTTAACGGCTTGGGATGTCCTGACCTTTTGACGAGAGCCGTCAGCGGTATCAACGCCAAGCGCTTGGTAGACCGAACAATGACCGGTCAATCCTCGGCTCGCCAACGCGCCTCCGAGACCTGCGATCAAGAGACCTCGCGCACTCAACCGAGTCAGCCCGTAAAGGGCCAGCGCACCGCCTCCGATCAATGAAATCCATCGTTCCGTTTCTCCGACATTCTGGGCGGGACGCTCAGACCGGGGTGAGGACCCGCCTCTTAATGGAGCTTGCCTGTCTCTCATCTATACCTCCTACCGTTCAGGATGTTGAAAAAGGCCGCCAGCTTTGTTCTCGCGTCGCCCAGAGGCGAGCATCGAATATCACATCACTCGAGCGGGTCACACGAAGTGCGGTGTGTACCTCCTGGCCTCATCGCTCGCTGCGGCCCGCGCCTCGGAAAAGCGCTCCCACGGCAAAAAGCTGGCTTTCAGCTCGGGGACTGGGAGGCGAGATCGTCGCGTGGGTGCCGCGGGTGCGATAGAGACCTTTTTGGACATCCTGACCCATGGCCTCACGCGGACTGAATGGTTTCTGGAATCACCACAGGACGGAATCGCACCAGTGTCGTCGCTCCGTGCGCGGATTCAATGTGCAAGGTCTTGGCCAGGCCTTCCGGGGTCCGTTCCAACATGACATGGAGCGGCGCCGAAACGGTATGCATCACATGCTTACCGGTGTCCTGTCGCGCCACGATTGAAATGACCTCATCATCCCCGTTCAATGTGACGCTGACACCTTCCAACGGCACGTCATGGGATTCAAATTGATCGCCGGCTTCCTCGCCATGCCCCTCTATTGTCACGATACGGCTCTGATGCTCGCGACTGAGGTCGTCGAAAAAGACACTCCACTCATCCGGCGGGATTTCCATTGTGACGGTATTCATTTTTAACTCCGCTGCGGGGACTCGGAGCGATGAAGGAGTACGTGATCGACAGGAGTCCGTACGCGGTTGCGGCTGCGCGGCCATTGGACCAGTGCGAAATCCGGTCCGGACGTAGAGTCTCGCTCAAAGCACGCCGTCCGATCGCGAATGCGCGGTGCCTGATTTGCTCTCCATTCGCCGGAGTTCGGAGATGGGGCGGAAGCATCAGGCCCCGCGTATTTCTTATGATTATGGAGTGGTGCTTTGAACCTGCAAGTTATTATTGACGCGTTTGACGCCGTTAACCTGGCGCGCGATTTCGGCCGCCCTATTTTTCTGTTCAGCCGTTTGGACGACTCCGCTGAGATTCACGACGCCCCGCTCGGTATCTACGTCGACACGGGTGAAATTGGACATCCGGTCCGCCGTGAGCTTGCTCTGTACCATCGTCGAAATGCTGGCGTCGCTCACCGTTTCGCCTGCTGTCTTTCCCGTGGTCGTCTGGCATGCCACGGACATCATACCGATTGCCGCGACAAGTCCCAGAACACGTAATGCACGAAACATAGGTCACCTCCTTTTGAATTCACACAAATGGTTAATAGTACGTCTCCTTCGCGCCTGCCTGGCGTCCGAAGATTGGGAGCGCCTCACCCGCGGTTCCGTGACGCTTCTTTGCCTATCTCGCGCCCAGTCTCTCTCACCGTTTCCTTACCCGATTCCATATATTCACGGGCGGTCTTCCCTGCGTCCCTCATCGTTTCCTTTCCGGATTCCATGTAATCACGGGCGGTTTTTCCGGCGTCTCTCATCGTTTCTTTCCCGGTCTCGATATATTCCTTTCCGCGCTCGACAGCCGTATCCCACACTTCCCGGCCCCGCTCGTACGCTTCATCTCGGGCACGCGAAGCATAGCTCCTTAGCATGCCGCGCAGCTCCGATCCTGTCTGTGGCGCCAGTAGCAGCGCGACCCCGGCCCCGATGAGCGCTCCGGCGAGAAATGCAGGCATGGCGGAATATTCATCGTGTTCCATTGCGTGTCCTCCTTATTGTTTGTAAATGCGGCCCGTCGTTTTAAGCTTCTGCGTCATCCCCATGGATGCCGTTGTTTTCAACTCAAGATCCCGAACAGCCACAACAAAATGATCACACTGACCGGCACGCCGAGTAACCATAGCAGCAGTCCGTATCCCATGTTCAGTCCCTCCTCTCTTCCCCTATACACCGGCGCGTATCCTTACCCTTTCCGGCGTCTCTTGTGTGCTTGCAAGCAATAGGCCTTAAAGATGGATTCAGACCGATTGCGCGTTGCAATTGAAATTCAAGAGGATAGAACGTCGCACCGTATATGGACACTACGAGATTCGACATAGTTGGATGCCCCTTCTGAGCCACCGTCGAGGAAGTCGGTTTTAGAAGAACGCACAAACAATGCGCTCGGCGCGTGATTCCCCATGGTTCCGGCCATATCGTTGAATACGCGAACAGCTTGTCCTGTTTTAGACAAGACGTCCTGCTTTACCTATAGGCGAAGAAGGAGGACCTGCGTAGTCAAATGAGGAAGCGGAGTACGATGACAGATGAGGATGATGTTAGCGTACAACGGGAAGAGAAGCGGCGCGCTCATCAGGGACCACGGATTGCGCACGCTCGTCCTGGGCTCGACCCCGCCCGAGTGGCGTTTCCATCTTCTTCGAAGCTTTGGTACCGCGCGAGCGGTGCATCTTCTCGCGAGTATGGTACGGCAGGATGCCTTCCAAGACCGATGCGAGCTTGTCACACGGCACGTCCTCCAATAGCTTGACGGCCGGCTTAGGATCGGGTCCGGAACGACCGCCCACATACACATCGGCCGCCTCGACGATTTGCCCTTTGATCTTGACCTTTTTTCCCAATAACCCGATATCGGCGACCGCATGGTTGCCACAGCCGGCCGGGCAGCCCGACCAATGCATGGTGATCGGCCGCAAGTCACTTCCCAACCGCGACTCGAGCGCCTTGGCAACCTGAACTGCGCGGCTTTTTGTCTCGATCACTGCCAGGTTGCAATAATCATTTCCCACGCAACTCACCAATCCTTTTTGAATCGGCGAGGGGTTATAGGTAAACCGCTTCACCAATGATTCCTCGGTGAGGTCTCCGACGCGACGGTCAGGTACATTCATCAGAATCATCGTTTGCGCCGGCGACAGTCGCACTTCACCCGTGCCATACCGCTCGGCAAGGGCTGCCATTTCCATCAAGTCCGCCGCGGCGATTCGTCCGACCCGAATCTTCAGGCCGACGTAATTGAGCCCCCCCTGCTTTTGGCGATAGAGTCCGATATGGTCCTTGACGGCCGCGCGTCGCGCATCGACCCCGGCCGTGGCGAGCGTCCATCCCAATCGGTGCTCCACGGCGTCGCGAAATCTTGCTTCCCCCCAGTCATCCAGCAGAAAGGCGAGACGGGAAGTCGTGCGGGAGTCCCGCGGCCCGTAGTCTCGAAAGATGTCAATGATCGCGCGGCACACTTCAACGGCCTCCGGCGCCGTGACGAAGATATTCAGCGGGCCGGCAATGCGATAACCGCCGGAGCCCAGTTTTCCACCCGCGTGGACATTGAATCCGGCAATTTTGACGTCATCTCGGATCACCGACGCGGGCACCAACGCCAAATCCTGCGTCTCAGTGTGCAAACAATTATCGAGGCAGCCAGTCACCGCAATATTGAATTTACGGGGCAAATTGCTGTACTTCCGATCGGCCGTTAGAATTTGCGTCAGCCTCGCAATGATCGGTGTCGCGTCAAGCAGTTCATCCGGGTTCGATCCGGCGACCGGGCACGTCATAATATTTCTCACATTATCCATGCCGGTCTGAAGCGACGTCAGCCCCGCGCTCTCCATCTTGGAGAACACGGCGGGCACATCTTCAATGCGGATCTGCCGGAGTTGCATCTGCTGCCGCGTGGTCAGATCGAGTAGACCATTGCCATAGGCCGATGCGATGTCCGCGAGGACGCGCAACTGCTGCGCATTGGTCCGTCCTCCCGGCATGCGCACGCGAATCATAAAGTAGCCCGGAGTCGGATTGCGGAGAAAGAGGCCGTACCACTTCAATCTTTGGATATCGTCTTCGGAAATGGATTCCCACCCCGTCGCCGCGTATCGCGCGATGGCCTCCCGAACGTCCAATCCGTCGCGCTCACGTTTGATCTCTTCGATCTTATTCATATGGTCACCGATTGAACGGGAACAACAGTGGCGGATGGCTGAGCCGGCTTCTGACGAATCGGCGTCGCGGCGAGCCAATACGCTCCGCCGACGAAGACGCTGCCGCCGATCACATTGCCCAGCACAACCCACATTTGATTCCACAGAAATCCCCCCCAACTCACCGTGTCGGGATGAGGCTGGAACAGAGCCAGGCTCAACAATGACTGGTTGGCAATGCTATGTTCGAACCCGCTCCCCACAAACGCCAACAAGCACCAGAAGATGACCAGCAACTTGGCGGTCTCGCTGTGCATACGTCCGGCCATCCACACCGCCAGACACACCAGCCAATTGCACAAGATCCCGCGCACGAGCAGCTCCCATCCCGGCAAATTCATCTTGGTCGCCGCCGTGGCACGCAATAGATCGATTTGTGGCGCGTGCGATAACACGCCGGATTGAGCCACCATCCATGCCACTCCAAGCGATCCGAGTAGATTGCCGGCGAACGACATCACCCAGATTCGGCCGACCATCGTTCCCGAGATGGCGCCGTCGAGCGCGGCCACGGCGCAGGTGGCGTTATTGCCGGTAAACAGCTCGGATCCGGCAAAGATGACCACGCCCAACGCCAAGCCGAAAGCGCAGCCCATGATGAGCCGCTGTCCGGGGGCCATCTCCGCAGCATACGGGGCGCCGATGCTGAGGCTCAGTGTGATCGCGAAGCCTAGATAGACGCCCGCCAGCCCCGACAGAATCAAATAGCCTTCCGGCCTCGCATCGAGGTACGCGGCTTTGGCCACGGCTTGCTCGACGATTTTTCCGATATCGGTCCGATACATCAGGCTGCCGCCTTCTTGATCGAAACACGATACTCACAACGCCGCGCCTGTTGTAACAGCACGGCGCCGGTCCGGCTCAAGCGATCGATCGCCAAAAATCCCTGAGCCCACGTCAGGCCTGCTTGGGCGCAGAGACCTTCCAGCGTTTGCGGTCCAGCCGATTGGAGCGCCTCAAGCAGGCACTGGTCGATCGCGGAAAGAGAATCGGATTGCGACGTCACCGTATGCATGTTGACCTCCATTGCCGCAGAGATCAGCAACTTTTATACCGTACCGACAAATCTGATTTTATTGGGTTTTCTTCCAAGCGCGCTAGAAGATCACACAATTTTGTTGGACGACCAACAAAAGCGGAGTATCACTTGTCACTTGACGAATCCTTTTGGATGAAGGCAATTGTACGATATGAAGTGGTGTTGTACGGAGACTTCGACGGGCATTCCGGCTATGCCGATCCGCTATACGTAGGTGTGGGTAATTTTCATCCTGACGTGTAAATCAGACTTCCCGCACTTTTGATGACGTGGTTTCGGACTATGCTTCCACTCCGCCCGACAGGTATTCTCAGACATCCACGAGCGCCGCGGCATCGTACAGGATGAGTGGGCAGTCCGTCCGTCGTTTCGGGGTACGGCCATGAGAGAGGAGATCGTCAACCTGATTACAGCCGGCCGCAAAGTCATCGCGCTCCTTGGGGCCGGCACGCCGTTGAGCCAGAAAGATTATGCCGCACTCACCTCCTTGACATGGAATCTCATCGCTGCGCTGCATGCCCGAAAGGGACCCGATACACACGGCGAGAAATCCGCCCCCGCCGACCCCACCGAGCCTTCCGATCACAAATAATGCACGCGCCGCGTCAATTCGAGATCGCCTCGCGCGCCGAGATTTTTGCTCGTCTGCATGCGACCGCGGCGATGCCCGCCAATCCTGTGCCGATCAACAGAATTGTCGCCGGCTCCGGGACGGCAGATACGGGTGCCGCCGAAAGCCCGACAATTGTCGTCCCCGCGCCGATGGTGCCCACAAGACTGGCCGATCCATTCGCGTTCAGCGTGTACAGCTGGGATGATCCCGCGCCGGGCGCCGTCAGCGAAACGTAGGGCGTCCCCGTGACCCCCGACACATCGTAGCCCACCAAATCCGATGTGTTGACCCCTAACGAGCCTGCACTCGTGAGTGTGCCGGCGTTGGCCGGATTCTGCACGACAAGGATATCGAAGTTCGAGTCGATGTCCCGCAGCGTCGTGCTGGTTGCGCCCGCGACATTGTTGGAATAAGCCGATCCCACGATGGTGGGGTTCTGACCGAATCTCGGATCGCCGGCAGCATAGGCGAGCGTCCCATCGACAATTGCCGCCCCCGTATCCACATTGACACGCAGGTTCTGCGCCGTATTGCTGGTGATCCGCAGCCGGTCTACTACCGGATTGAAGTCGACTCCGAACGCCGTTCCATTCAGAGGGGTACTCAGGCTGGACGCGAGGGACGCCGCACCCGATGACGTATTGAGCGTATAGAGATTGTTCAAATTGCTAACCCCGTACAGTTGCGAGTTCGCCGGCCTGAAATCAATGCCATGAAGCGCCTCGCCGTTCTGCAGCCCGGAAATCGTGAAATCGCTGGTCAACGTGCCCGGCGTAGCGCTGTCGAAACTCACCAACCGGTGACTCACCGTCAGAGCATAGATGGATTCGGCTATGGCGCTGGGCAGCACTCCTGCAAACAAGACCGATGCGGTCAGTATGGCGGTGAAAATATACCTCATGGGGTGTTCCTTTCCATGCATATTCCTATTTCGTTATCTCCAATTTCCATTGTCTGACGTTGATGGCCAATGAAACATCGTTGTCAAAGACACGGTCCATTTCATAGCCATCCCATGCACGCGAGATGCCGATTGGATCAGTGATAAGAAGCAATAAGAAGATCGTGAGTCGCGATGAGGCAAGTCGCTGTTTTTCAAACAGAAGGGAAAGGAATGCGCGCTCGCGAAGAAAATACGGAGAAGTCACAGAGGGGATAGCCTCTCCGCCCCATTTACGAAAAGCGTTAAAATTTCCGACGAATCCATGCTCTTTATCGAGCTTTCATGTAGCGCTTCGCGGTGCAAGATGGCGGAATTCCACAAAATAAAGGCATGCGTCGATCAAAATGAAGTGTCAAAAAAACCGACGGTTTCACAAGGAACGAGGGAAGGCACGAGAGTGAGCAGGCGTCGGACCAGTCACCTTCATGAGCAAGAATCCCACCTATTCCAGATGAAAATGGAGGAGCTTGGTGTCACCCGTCGTGCCGGAGCGCCGCAGGACGACATTGGCGTGTTTCGTCACCTCATTGATGGACGCCGTGATGCGGACGGAAAAGTGATCGCTTCGAACCGCATAGCCGCCGGCCAGCCGCAACTCTTTGGCAATGGATTCAAAGCTGGCGGCGCGATCCAGATCTTGAAGCGTGCGGTACGGGCGGCCTTGCATCACTTCCAGCGCCATGGCCGGCGTGATGCGCGGGTCCAGCACTTGGATGACGAGCGGATCGGCCGTATTGAGGTTGATCCATCCGTCGGGAATGATGGGATAGACCGTCACATAGCGGGCCAATCGTTCAATGGCGGCGTCCGTTATGCCTTTGATGAGATGCAATTCATCCAAGGTCTGCAGGGGGGCATTGGCCGCGCGATACGGCGGCTTCAATGATTCGTAATACGCGCTCTCCGCGCCGTTGGGCTCCGGACTCTCATCCGGATCTACCCAATCGGCAATCGCGTCGACGAGTTGCGGATCGACCTGCACCAGGAGAAACAACCGCTTGAACCGTAGCATCATCGCCGCGCGGCTTTTGGCCGACTGCGAGCCGGCGGAAAGATCGTTGAGGTTAAGTTTGCCCCGCTCGTCCGCGATCGAGGCCGACACGGCCCCGTCACCGACCGGCCGGCCCGTAATCGGGATCGCCCAGACCTCGGTCAAAGCATCGAACGACCGGCCGGATTGCACATCGAGAAGGGCATCGTGCCGGAGAGTAGCGCGGGCCGCTTGAACACCGGCGCGCGCCAGCGTGGCAGCTTTCAAACCATCACGAAAAGCCGCCGCCTCTTTGAGCTCACGGCGCGCGTCGGCGTCAAATCCCAGAATCAACGTGACAAGCAAGGACAGCACGAGCAGGACAAACAGCAGCGCGATGCCCCGTTCATCATTCTTTATCATAGGTGGAAACCAACAGCGTCACATCAGACTCATGCGGCGCGTCGAATCGGGGTTTCATTTGCAGTCGCTTGATTCGAAGCAGGTAAGGCGATTCTTCCAGCTTGGACAGCAGCATTAAAAGCTGAGGGAATCCCACGCCCTCCAGCCGCAATTCAACGGAGGTTTCCCGGTATCCTTCTACGGTGGAGGCGGTTTGCGGTTGCATGGCGGCGATATGATCCCTCAACTGCGCGCCGGCGGCGGACTCTTCCAGATAGGACAGCAAGGAAAACTTTCCTTGTCCGGCTGCGACCCGCTGGTCGAGTCGGGCATGCCGGGCTTTCGCGACCGAATAGTCGGCCCCGACGATGGCGAGTTCACGGACCGCACGTTCTTTTCCCGCAATCTGTCGATCGAGCAAATCAAGCCGTTCAAGCAGCGGGTCCACCGCCAGCACAAAGATGAGAACCGCCGCCAGCACGATGCCTCCGGCCACGACGAGCATACGCTCGCGGTTCGAAAGTCCGTTCCATCGCTGCTGCAGCCGTTGCCTCATGGCGCCTTCCGGTTCACGGTGACGCGGAACAAGACTTGGTTCGACGTGGCGCCGATCCGAGCCTCGCGAACTCCGACGTCGGTCGCGCCCGTAAACGCGAGCAGCCCCGCTTTAATCTTTTCCACCGATTCGAACGAATCGGTTTCCGCCTCCAATTGGATCGTCGATCGCTCGATCGTCAACGCGTGCACTTTCAGCGCGACGCCTTTCGGAAGCCGCTGCACGAGCTCCGCAAAAACCGGCACCATCTGCGGCTCGTCCGCTCCCAGCAGGTCCGTAGTCCTGCGGATCGTCAGCAGGGCGCTTTTGGCTTGATCCAGCTCATTGATCACAACGGCGATCCCCGGAAATTGAAGCTGGAATTGACTGCGCAACGCCGACTTGAGCTCCTGGAGACGGTCCTCTTTCAACACCATTTGCACGGACAGGTCGGCAAAAAACAGCAAGACGATCACCAGAGCGGCCAGCCCGATGTGCCACAGTTGGCGCCATCGCTCCTGCAGTTGGACCAGCGTCGCGTCCATGACCCGCTTGAGGTCGATTCCGGCGCCCAGCGGCACGGCGCCCAGCGGCGCTCGGAGCCCGGGCGCGTGTCCCGACACCGCGAGGCCGAACGCGACGGAGTACTCAGGCGTGTACCGGGCTTTATACCGTTGCGGAAGGCTGATCGCCTCCAGTTCCAGGCTCCCCGCCAATTCAGCCGGCAGTTCTTGCAGTTCCGCGCCGCCTCCGCAAAACCAGCCATGCCGCAGTCGGGTATGGGTGGTCGATTCGTAGGCGTGCAGTGTTCGCCGAAGCTCGCGAACCAGCGCCGTGAAGGCCGGCTTTCGATGTGAGGTCGCGGGTCCGGCAGCCTCGGAAGACAACTCGGTTTCGGGAAGTGAACAGGGTTCATAGTCGGATGAACCATTCGACAAGTGATCGGTCCCCCAACGAACGGTCCGCACGAGCCAAGGATCGTGCCGGTGTGACAAGCAAATCGTGGTTTTTGACGCGCCGATGTCGATGATCGCCAAATTCTCCGGGAGATCGGGATGGCGTTGCCCAAGGTATTTGACCAGCGACAACAGGGCAAGGGCATCCACCTGGATGGCGCCGAGATCGATACCGGCCTCCGCAAGTCGCCGCACATGGCTCGATAACGTGGCTTTGTGGGCGACCGCAACCATGACGTGGGAAGACGGCCCCTCCTTATCCGTCGCGGTGGACCGCTGAGCGGTGAGTCGCTGAAAATCGACGGCGACGTCCTCCAGCGGCAATGGGATCATGCTCTCCACTTCGCCGGGGACGACTTGTGACAGCTTTTTGATGTCCTGAAACGGTAACGCCAAGGTTCGCATGAAAAGATCGCCGCAGGGTAAAGCCGTCGTCAACCTGGCGCCGGTCAGGCGATGAGTGTGAACGAAATGTTTCAGAACTTGGGCGCGTTGGCTTTCATCGAGCGGCTGCGCGGTCGGCGCGGGAAACTTCTGCTGGAAAAAGGTCACCGACTCCCTGCCGCGCAAATTGCGGCGGAATCGCACCGCCTTGATGGCCGTATGGCCGATATCGAGCCCCACGGTGTCAGTGATCATGATGGCTACACAAAGTAAAAAGGTAAAAATAAAACGGTAAAAGTGCAGGCCAGTAAAAAGTCAAAAGGTAAAAGTAAAAAGTGATGATTAATTCACTTCCCCTTTCCATACTTTTGCCTTTTTACTTTTAACTTTACAGGGCCACCTGTAAATGCGCGATCGGTCCGCTGACCGTCAGTTTCAACGGCATGCCCGGTGTGCCGAGCGAGAAGCCCGTAAGATTTAATCGCTGCCTGAGTGTCTCGGCCATCGTGACTGAGAGGGTCATGGTCAATTGGCTGCTCGAAATGGGCTGGTGAGGGATCAAGACGCCTTCGGCGCTGAACGCGCCGTCCGGTCCCTCCCCTTTGAGTCCATGGATGCGGCATGTTCCAGACGCGCACACTAATCGTCCGCTCACCGTGGATACCATCAATGCGGGGATCGTCATGGCCCCAATGGGGACCTGTTCCAACGCCAGTCCCGCCAGTTCAATCTGCCATGTTCCCTCTCCGGCGAAGAAGGCCTGCTCATTCGAGAGGTCGGTCCAGCGCTGGTTGAATTCGGTCCGCAACACGCCCTGTTTAACCAAGGGAACCGACAATTGCGCCAAATTGACCTGCTCGATCGACCCTGCGATCTGAGCAGGACCGGTCAGCGACCACGAGCCTAAGGTCAGTCGAGTTTTGATGAGTCCCTGCGCTCCCCCCGATCCATGGCCCAAGCGT
This sequence comes from Nitrospiraceae bacterium, assembly GCA_035253365.1. GTDB lineage: Bacteria > Nitrospirota > Nitrospiria > Nitrospirales > Nitrospiraceae > DATFCE01. The sequence goes on along the minus strand of DATFCE010000455.1, from coordinate 10,383 downwards.
CCGCTGCCTTCAAACGTCGGCTGTCCTTGCAGCAGGCCGCCGAGTGTCGCGCGCAATTCAACCTGATCGGCTCGCACTGCCGGCAGCCCGGGCGCGGCGACTGAAAGATTGCTCCACTCGATGCCGGCCGGCCAGAGCATATTCCATCGCTCCGAGCTCACCTGTAACCCGGTTCGCTCGGAGAACAGAGAGAGCAGCTTCGCATGCAGATGATCGTATGGAAATGTGAGCATCAGAAACAGCGCGACCATCGCGACGGCATAGAGGCTCCAACCGGCGTGTGCGGTGTACCGCATCATGGGAAGTCGAATCTTCATAGCGACTGCGCCGGGATGGCGACCCAATCGGTAAACGTCCGTGTCTCCTTGCGGCTGTTCCGCAACGTGAGCTCGATCCTAACCGCGCGCGGCAAGACTTTGCGATCTTCATCCCACTCGTCGACCCAGGCTAAAAGAGTGCCGTCGTAGTAGCGGACGTTGAATGCGACGACCCCCGTCGCCAGATCCACGCGCTCCAGCGCCCCCGGCAGAACCCCGTACAGATTGCGCAACGAGATTCGGGACAAGCGATCGCCCTCGCGCACATACAGCACCCGCGTCAAGTCCGCTTCCGGGGCATTGTCCCGGTATCGAACGTGGCTGGCCGAGACAAACGCCACCATGTCGGCCGGCTGCCCGTCGAACTCGCCGTTGCGGGTGCTCCAGGGGAAGCGCCGTTGTAGCCGCGCCATCAACATATCGTCGGTGATCAACCCGAGACAGATCCGAGCCCGGTGTTCCAGCCCGCCGTCTTGCTGCACCGCCTCCAGAATCCGGGTAGTGCTCGAGAACGTCAGCGCGACGATCCCGATCAGGATCGCCAGGATCGCGACCGTCACTAGAACTTCGATCAGAGTGAAGCCGCCCTCAGGACGGGACCCGGGGTTCAAGAAAGACATAACTTGTCACCTCGAGCGTTTCCTCAGACAGACCGCGAGGCCAGATAATTTTGATTCGCACTTCGCGGACCACATCCAAGGGCGTTGGAACGACCGTTCGCGTCCATCGAAATTCTCGCGGCCGAGCTTGGGCCGGCTCAGACGTCGTGGTTCCCGGCGAAGGATTCTGAAAATCGCCGGACTGCTCGCCGGTCGGAGGAAAACCCATGATTTCCGTTTCCAACAATTTTTCCTGGGCCAACAGCGTGGCGATGGTGAGATTATGCGCGTACCCGAGCAACTCCACATCGCGATTGCGCAGGCCGAGCAACACCGGCAACGCGATGGCCAGAATGGCCAACGCCAGCATGACCTCAAGCAGGGTAAATCCTCGCTCCTTCATTTCGTCAACGCTCCGGCGAACGGCATGGCCAGCGCAGGCGGTAAGGGATGAAAGAATGCATGGTAGTCTTGTGAAATCGGCTGGACTCGCGGTTCAGTGTAGTGATCGGCCACCTGAACACCGCCCGTTAGGGGATTGGCCATCAACGTCATGCTTTCCTGAGCTTGATTCGTGAGATGAATCACCGCTTGCTCCATGCGTCCGCCCGGAAAGAACTGCACGAAGGCTTTCCCGGCCGCCACTTTCCCCTGTTGAAACGTGGTGAGGTCCTGAAACCGGATTCCAGAAGGCAGCGATCGCCGCCCCGCGAGCGAAGGATCGGAGGGAACCCGGTCACCGTCCGTCGTGAGCAGCATGGCCCAATACGTCTGTTGGTCCAGGTCGAAGTACAGCCGATACATTCTTTTGGACACTACCGCCGCGGTGAACAGCGATTCAATCGTGCCGATCACTTGCCGGCTGGAAGACCCGAGTGTGCCCGTGACACCGATCTTCGGCAGTACCACGGCCAACACCAACCCCATCAAAGACAGCGTCACGATCATTTCGATCAACGTGAAGCCGCGCTCGCCGCTAGGCGGCAATTTAGAATTAGAAATGTTGAATGTTAAATGTTGAATCTTTAATCCTGCCTTAATTTCTTGAATCTTGCGGCTGCGCGCGTCCACCGAGCACTTTCTTAACGTGCGCGGTGCGCGAGCATGGCGCTCTTCCTCCTAGTCTCATCACTCTACACTCCGTACACTCGTCACAAGAGGGAGCGGCTGGGAGGGGTCTATTGCGCGCATCGAGCGAGCACATTCTGATTGTGCGCGCTCTGCGAGCACACGAACCCCTCCCAGTCGTTCCCTCAGTCCTTATCCAAATCCCAATTCGTGATGTCCGCATTTTTCCCTTCGCCGCCGGGTTCGCTGTCTCCGCCTAGGGAGACAATTTCAAAGTCACCGCGCTGGCTTGGACTCATGTACTTGTACGGGGTGCCCCATGGATCGTTGGGAACTTTCGGCAGATAGCCGCCGGTCTTCCAACTCTTCGGGATCGTGCCGACGGTCGGTTTTTCGACGAGCGCTTTCAACCCTTGCTCGGTGCTGGGATAAATGCTGTTATCCAATTTGTAGAGCTGCAGCGCCCCTTCGATATTCCGAATTTGAACCTTGGCCGCCGTGCGCCTCGCGTCATCGCTCCGGCCCGCGATCCGAGGAACCACCAGGGCGGCCAAGATCGCCAGAATGGCCACCACGACCATGATTTCGATGAACGTGAAGCCCGCTTGGCAGAAAGTACGATCTGGTGATTTATGATTTGGTGATTGTAGAAAAGCCCGCGGTTTCTTACTCATACGTCGATACTCCAATTCAACATCTTTCATTACTTCGCCAAATCACCAGATCACCAATTATTCAATTCTTATTTCACGATCTGGCTCATTTGGAAAATCGGAAGGAGAATCGCCAGCACAATAAAGAAGACGATCCCCCCCATAAAGAGAATCATGACCGGTTCCATCAGCGAGGTCAGACGGGAGATGACGCGGTCGACTTCGCTGTCGTAGATCTGAGAAATCCGGCGCAGCATTTCTTCCAACTCCCCGCTCTTCTCGCCCACCCCGATCATATGGGTCACCAATGGCGGAAACATGCCGCTTCGCTTGAGCGGCAACGCAATGCTTTCCCCTTCGCGAATATTCTCGCGCGCCTCCGTGACCGCCTGCTCCAGCACGGTGTTGTTCATCACGCGTTTGGCGACATCCAGGGCTTCGAGCAACTGCACGCCGCTCGACAGCATGGTCGCCAGCGTGCCGGTAAGACGGGAGATTGAGACCATCCGCGCGACGGTTCCGATCAGCGGGAGGCGAAGCAGGACGTGATCCGCGCGCGCGCGGCCCGCCGGGGTGGCGATCGCGCGACGGAACGCCCAGATACCTAACGCACCTGCCGCGAGCATGACGGGCCAATAACTTCCCAGACCATCACTGATCCCAATGAGCACGAGGGTCGGCCACGGCAACGCCTGATGGAGATCCGCAAAAACCGCCGTGATCTTCGGGACGACGAACACCATCAAAAAAAACAAAATGGCGACGCCGACGACGAGCATCAAGGCCGGATACATGACGGCATTCGTCACCTTCTGCTTGAGCTTCAGTTGATTGTCCAAAAAATCGGCGAGGCGAACCAGAATCGGCTCCAACGCGCCGCTGGCTTCTCCGGCCCGAATCATGTGCAGATACACCGTCGTGAAATCGTGCGGGAAAGATTCCAACGCGCGGCTAAGCGCCTTGCCTTCCCGGATCTGCTCGCGCACCTCGGCCAGCAGACTTTGTACGGGTTTCTTCTCGCTTTGCTCGACCAGCACGGCCAGCGCCTCGACGAGCGGCAAGCCGGCCGCCAACAGCGTGGCCAATTGACGCGTCAAAATAGCCAGATCCTGCCCAGCCAGCACGGCCGACCCGCGAGCCGATTCTCGCAGACCGCGTGTTTCTCCGGCATCCCGCTGCTCGTTGACATCGATCGGATAAATGCCGCCTTGCCGGAGCTTTTGCCGCGCCCCTTTCAGGCTATCGGCATCGATGATGCCGACCGCTCCTTGGCCGTCGCCCCGTAGTCCTTTGTACTGATAGACCGGCATAAGAATTTTGGTGATTTGGTGATTTAGCGATCTGGTGATTTCGAAGAATCTGCTGATTTATTGATTTGAAGAATAATCCGAAACATTCAACAAATCACCAGATCACCAAATCACCAAATCGAACTTACGTTTCCACTTCCTGCTGCGTAATCCGTACGACCTCTTCGGTCGTCGTCAGACCCTGCAAGACCTTGGCGGCGCCTTCCTGGCGGAGCGTGCTCATGCCCTTGGCCAAGGCAGCCTGGTGAATCATGCCGGAATCGGCTTTGGCCACGATCAATTTCCGAATCTCGTCGTCGATCAAGAGAAATTCATAGATGCCGCTCCGGCCTCGATACCCGGTCTGCGAGCAAATCGCGCACCCTATCCCCCGATACAGCTTGGGGCGCTCTCCATTCCCCCGCACGCCTAATCTGGCTAATTCTTCATCGGCCGGCGCATAGGGCTTTCGGCAGGCGGTGCAGACTTGGCGGACGAGCCGTTGCGCCACAATGGCCACGACCGATGATGCCACCAAAAACGGCTCGATCCCCATGTCGATCAGCCGGGTCACGGCCCCCGCGGCGTCATTCGTATGCAAGGTGGAAAACACGAGGTGGCCGGTCAGCGAAGCATGGATCGCGATTTCAGCCGTCTCCAGGTCACGAATTTCGCCGATCATGATCACGTCGGGATCTTGCCGCAAAATCGAGCGCAACCCGCTCGCAAACGTGAGGTTGATCTTGGGATTGACCTGCATCTGGCTGATGCCCTGCAATTGGTACTCGACGGGATCTTCCACGGTAATGATGTTTTTATCCGGCGCGTTAATGTGGCTGAGCGCGGCATAGAGCGTGGTGGTCTTGCCGCTGCCTGTCGGACCGGTCACTAAAATAATTCCGTGGCTGAGCTGGATCAATTGGCGCATCACCGCCAGCCGTTGCTCGGAGATGCCGATGTCCGAGAGATTGAGCAGGCGGTTTTCCTTCTCGAGCAACCGCAAGACCACTCGTTCGCCGTGGGAGGTCGGCAAGACGGAGACCCGGAGGTCTACATCTTTCCCGGCTGTCCGAATACCGAAACGCCCGTCTTGCGGCAGGCGCTTCTCCGCGATGTTGAGTCCCGCCATGATTTTCAGCCTGGCCAGCATGCTGGACTGAAGGCGCTTCGGCGGCGACAGCACCGGATAGAGGACGCCGTCGATGCGATAGCGCACGACCAGACCTTTTTCATACGACTCGAAGTGGATGTCGCTGGCGCGCTGCTTGACGGCTTGGAACAGGAGCGAGTTGATGAGGCGGATGATCGGCGCTTCGTCGGTGGCATCGAGCAAATCTTGCGGCTCGTTCAATTCGTTGGCCAGCCGATCCAGCGTATTTTCGGAGGAGAGATCCTCCATGACCTGTTCGGCCGTGCCGGCGGCGGCCTGATCATACACTTGATTCAGACAGGCAATCAGTGTGGCGTGTGTCGTGAGCGCCGGCGTGATGTCCTGATCCAGCAACAACCGCACATCATCCAGCACGGCGACCTCGAGCGGGTCGGTGATGGCCACCAGAATGCGCTGACCCTCCCGGCGCACGGGCAACACTCGATAGCGACGGGCGAAGCCGATCGGAATCTTCTGCACCAAGGTGACGTCCACCATCTTGACGTCCAGAAGCGGCATCCATGGAATTTCAAGCTGAAGCGAGAGGGCTTGGAGGAGATGTTCTTCGCGGATCAACCGAAGCTTGATCAGGAGCTCTCCGAGACGGCCTCCTTTCTCACCTTGCGTCGCCAGCGCTTCGTCTAATTTGGCCGGTGCGAGCCCGAACTTCTCGCACAGGATTCGACCGAGCAATGGTTGTCCGTAAGCCACTGTCATTGCTCCGCTGTCCGGCTCCATGGCGGATGTTGAAAAAGCTTCGACTACACCCGCCCCACCCCGCGCGCGCCATCTCACCCACCCTCGCCTGCTAGGGCAGGCGCTTCATCCGTAGGACGCGCAGCCTTATTCTCGGCTCGTTACTATCCTCAACGTACCCCGGGAAAGAGCCGGTCTTGGCCGGCTCGGGGCCGGGCGGGTGAAATGTCGGTACGCCTTCGGTATTAACTTCGCCGCGGCCGCGCTCCGGGAGGGAGTGCGTCTTGGCGCGCGTGGGGTTGGGAGGGTGTGATAGTCGACTCTTTTGAACATCCGTGAACTCGGAAGGTCGGTCGGACGCCCCCATTAGACATTCTCTTAATGCGTGTTGTCCAGCCTCACCGCTCGCTTCAGTCGGGCGAGCAGGTCCTGGTCGATGACCAAGGCGGCATCGGGCTGTCCCAAGGCGCCGAAGGGAATCGCCGCGTCAGGCCGCCGCGATCCGTCCGGTGCGTTCACCGGTGTGGGGGCCACCAGCCGATCCAGATTCCGCAAGACCGGCGGGGATTCCTCGATGCGATTCTCCCGCAGCAACGGGTCCATTTCCTCTCGTTTCCGCGCATTGACCTCCACCATGTCCACGCGATCCTGAATCACATGCGGCGTCAGAAACACCAACAGATTGAGCTTCTCCGTCGCCCGCGAACGGCTCTTGAACAGCCACCCGAGCAGTGGAATATCTCCGAGCAGCGGAATCTTCCGCTCATTGAACGTGACATTGTCCCGCACCAACCCGCCGATGACCACCGTCTGATTATCCGGCACGATGGTGGTGGTCTCCATCGCCCGCTTGGTCGTGGTCGGCCCCACGGGGATGGACGCGCTTCCCGATCCGATCGTCTGCGCCACATTCTCTGCAATCGCCGTAATTTCCTGTTTGACTTCCAGGCGGATCAACCCGTGCTCCAATACTTGTGGCGTCAGCTCCAGCGTCACCCCCACATCCTTGCGTTCAATCGTGACCAGCGTTCCGCCGGTGATACCCTGAGCCTGGCCGGTCGGGAACGGCCGGTTCTCGCCCACGATGATCTTGGCCCGCTGGTTGTCGGCCGCCAACAGTTGCGGGGTCGAAAGAATATTGGCGTCGGTATACGAATTGAGAATTTGTAAAAACAACCGAATGCTCGGGGTATTGAGCACGTTGACGGCTTGCCCCGCGGCCGCGCCGGTGCCGGTCAAGGACTGCGCGATCGACGCAATCTCTTCCGGGATGCGGTTGAAGCCGCCGAGGAACAAAAACGAGCCTTCTTTGATGGCCGCCAAGCCTTGCACCGGATCCAGCCCCAGCAGGCGCAGCCGATTGACGTTGACCTCCATGATCACCGCTTCGACGAAGACTTGGTTGCGACGGATATCCAACGACTGGATCACAGTCACCAGCCGCTCGTAATCGGCTTGGCTGGCGGTCAGGATGAGCGCGTTGGTGGCCTTATCGGCGAAGATTTGCACCGGGGCCTCGAACTCCCCGGCCGGCCGCAGCGGCGGGCGCCCCCCGGCGATCGGGGCGGGATTCTGAGAGCGGGCCACCAGATTAGTCAGGACCGCCGCCGTGTCCGTCGCCAGCGCATGCTTGAGCCGATAGACGTACACATTCCGCTCGGGCGGCACCTCCGCGGTCTGGACAATTTGAATCACATCACCTTTGGGAATCGCCGCCAGCCGCCGCACTTCCAACGCGGAGAGAAAGAGATTGTAGGCTTGGGCCGGGGTGACTTTCGTGGGCGAGTACATCGTGATCTTGCCGGTGACCCGCTCATCCAACACGAACGGTTTTCCGCTCAACTCGCTGATGAACCGCACGAACACTTGGAGGTCGACTTCATTGAAATCCAGTGTCACGCGGCCTTGCCGTTCGACAGGCCCCTGCGCCCACACACCTTCTATGAGAACCTCCATCATCAGCAGGACGAATATGGCTACAACAACCTTCGAGGTTCGACGTACGCAGTTCAACGTACGCAGTTCGACGTTCGAGGCTAAAGAATTTGACAAGGGCAGATCTGGAGTCATTTCTCAGCTCCGTCAACGTTGAACATCGAACGTCGAACCTCGAACATGGAACTGCGATTAGCGCAGTTCATAGATGAGCGTCGCCTTGCGGTCTTCCCGCAAGAGATCCAGCGTGACAGTCCGTTCGTCCTTGACCTGCTGAAAGAACGCCAACAACATCCCCGGGTCGCGTAACTCGGTGCCGTTGAGTCGCTGGAGCACATCGCCGGATTTCAGACCGATCTTCTCATAGAAGCTTTGCGGCGCCAGGCTTTCAATCCGCCATCCCTCTTGCTTCCCATTGGCATAGAATGCGGTCGCGCGCGCCTGCGACAGAAGTTTGGGGAGATCCGCCATACTTTGGGCGACTTCGCGGCGATCCAAGATGCGAGGAGAGGATAAGCCGAACCCGGCAAGTGGCGGCATAGGAGCTTGCGCGGCCGAGGGTTGTGGTGTCGGAAGCCCATTTGACAGCTCCAGGACTTCGCGCTGACCGCCTTGTACAATCAGGATGGCATTTCTTCGAATCTCCGCGATCTCCCCCACGGCGGGAATGATTTCGTGAAGGTGATAGAGGGACTGCTTTTTACTGCCGATGTCTTCGAGGACGGCGCGGCTGACGGCCGTATCTCCGGAAACCGTCCCAATCAATTTGACTTTTTTCGCCGCATCAATCGGCGGCCCTTGCGTCGCTGAGGTCGATCCGTACGGGCTGCCCCCAGTCCCCAGAGCCGCCATGCCGGGGGAAATTTTTCTGGACCCAAAGAGCCCGCTCGCCAAAATTTCGTCAATCAGCCGTCGCCTATCTACCTGGGACACGAGCCGGGTCTCCGCCGCACCGGCCACGCCTGGAGTGGTGATCCTCTTCGTCAGAGCATGGGCCACCATCAAATTAATGAGATGCGCTGCAAAAAAAGCAACGGTGGCAAGAAAAGCCGCGATGAGGATTCTCCGGCGCATAGTCTGTCGGCCCTAATGGGAGTAAGAGGTTACCTCAAGGCCGTATGGTCGTAAATCGGACTGTCAACTACAATAATATACGTAGCCGTAAAACCGCAAGAGCTTGTTTTTGCTCCTGTGCCATTAAAACCACGTGCCGAGGGCGATCGCGCCGCCCAACAACGCGACCCCTGCGGCAGAGACTACGGGTAGCAACCGCGTCACGGACTGAAACCGGTCTACCCGATTCATCACCTCGCCGATATAGACCACCACGAGCCCGATTCCCACCAAGGTCGCGGCAATGCCCGCGCTGAAGGCCACAATGAGGAGAAGGCCAAAGGCGATCTGATGAAACGCAATCGCGCTGAGCAAAACGACCAGCGCCGACGGACACGGGACGATCCCACCCGTAATGCCTAATCCCACAATTCCACGCAGCGAACCGTCACGATGCCGATGCCCGTGGTGATGATGGTGATGGCCATGATCGTGAAGATGTTCGTGGTCACCATCCGGGTGATCCACATCATGAGACGGCATGCCGTTCCACGTCGATTGCCAGCGTTGACGGAGAAGTATGAGACCGATCATAAAAATACTCAAGCCTGAAAAAAACCCCAACCAGGGATAGAGATGCTCCGGGACGAAAAATTTGGACAGGTACAACGTCGCCAACCCGAGAAGAAAGACGCCGATGGTATGAGACACCGTCACGGTGGCGCCCAGCAACAAAGCGTGCCTGGCCGTGCCGCGGGAACCGACCAAATAGGCGGCGACGACCGTCTTTCCATGTCCCGGCGAAAGCGCATGGATCGTTCCCAGCCCGAACGCGACCAGGAGCGACAGCAGAATCATCGGCGATCCGGGGGTGTTGACCGTGATCAGGGACGTGAGACCTTCACTCCAACGAGAGGTCCTCTTCGGAATGGACTGCAATCCTGCGTTCACCGCATTTTCATCCGCTCCAGCATGGGGGCCGAATGAAAAGCGGGTCTCGATAATTTGAGGCGGACTCTGGATGTCATTGTCGGAATACGCACGAAGCTCCGTCCCGATGGCCGGCAGCGTCGACCCGACGATCCGAGTGCCCGGCAGACCAACGGCCGCCATCTCCTTCCATCCGGCACGCCCAAGGTAATTCTCATCGCGATAGAAAAGTTCATCCGCATCCGCATCCGCCCACCCCGAGCGGTCATTCTCCCCCTCCCAGCCCCGAGCTGGCCAAGACCAGCTCTTTACCCCCAGGACGCGCTCTTGCCCGGCGGTTCTGCCTCCCACTGACATCGCATGGTCACCGACTGTCGCGTGATACAGAATCGAGACTTTGATGGTCGGCAAGCCGCTGGCACCGGGAATCACCGTTAGCTCGGAAGATTCGGCCCGTAACGCGAGGAGGATTTCGTTGACCTGGACACGAAGACCGCCGGCCAGCGCCGTCGCCTTGCCGGAAAGATAATGGTCCCGCTCGGCCGGCGTGATGTCTCCGTTGCGATCGGTATCCAGAACCTGCATCTCTTGGAAGGTTGGAATCTCCGCGAAGTCGAGAATGTAACGGATGCGAATTTCCTCCCGGCCGACTTCCAGGCCGGAATAGTGATTGATGGAAAAATTTCCCATGGG
>DATFCE010000454.1:0-14467 GCA_035253365.1 Nitrospiraceae bacterium | reverse complement strand
TTGGCATGACCGTCAGCTTGCGACATTTAGAGAACAATGATCGACTTTGTGTGAAAATTGAGTAACCACCATGGTACGTGCGTGAAGGGATAGGACCTTTAGACAATCTCGAACTTTGCGCCAGACACGCCGCCTAGGTTTTTAATTTTCGTTTGAGCCGCTTCTCGACGCTGGCGGTTTTCCCGGACAGTCGTCCCTGATGGCCTTTCCGGAAATCGACCTTGATGGTGCACGACACGCGGTTGCAGTCCTTTTGCATGCGGAGGAAACATTGCCGGACGACCTCAAACACTTCCTCCCATTCGCCTTCCAGGACCGTTCCCATGGGATTCAGCCGATAATCCACACCGCTCTTATCGATAATATCCAACGAGCGCGACACGTATTTGCCGACGCTCTCACCTTTTCCTAACGGCGACATGCTGAATTCGAGGAGCACCATGATTACCCTTTACCCTTCTTGGCTTGTTCTTTCCTGCCAGGCTTTTGGATACTGAATTGAGCCATTCAACTTAAATCCCTCCACGGCTTCGCGTAATCGAGTGCGGCGCTGCTCGGCATCCGGCTCGGCGTTCTGAATTTCTTCGCGAAGTTGTCCCAGCCACTCCAGAAATGAGGGAAACTCATGACCGAACATCTCCTCAAGATCTTGACGCAGGCGGCCGGACAAAGCCGGCGCCACTCCGCTGGTGCTGATCGCAAGGCGCAAATGGCCTCTGTTGACGAGTGCCGGCATCATCACGTTCGAATACTCGGGTTGATCGACCGAGCAAAGGAGAAATCGCTCTTTGAGCGCCAGCTCATACAGCGATTTCGAATATGCGGAATCACCGCGGACCGTATTAATCACCAGCATGGCGCCGTCGGCATCGGTGGCTCGAAATGACCGGCCACGATGGATCACCTTGGCGGAGGCGGTTAACTTGCGAAGCGCGTCGTTCAACGAAGGGCTGATGACGGTCACCTTCGCGCCCGCGTCGAGCAAGCGCTGCACTTTGTCGGCCGCTTCATCATCGCCTCCCAAAACAAGACACGGCCGTCCTTTGACATCGAGCGAAAGCTGAAAACCGGGATTCACAGACATGGCATCTCCTCAGGGTTCACCTGCGCGGTATCATACTGCACCGTTCTGCTGCTCGTAAACCGCTGACTCTCCCAATTTGATCGCGACCTCGCTATAATGCGCGCGCCGCGCTGTGGTTGAGAAAGGATATCTATGTCACAGAGCACGTTACGAACAGTCGGGATGGCCGCCGGCATCATCCTCCTGGCCGGCATTGCCGCATGGATGGGACTGGCGCACGGGTGTGAACAATCCGGCGGCAGCGGCGTGATCGCCGGCCGGGTGACGATTGATCCGCAATTGGCCGCGAAGGTAGGACCCACGGACGTGTTGTTCATCATTGTCCGCCGACCACAGGGAGCTCCCCGTCCGGTCGCGGTCAAACGAATCGATGGCCCCACATTTCCCGTCTCCTTTGAGATAACCAATAAGGATGTGATGGTGGAGGGCGCTGAACTGAAGGGAATGGTTGATGTGCTGGCGCGAGTCGATAAGGACGGGCGCGCGGGTCCACCTCAGGCGGGAGATCTCGAAGGGCAGTTCGAAAAGAACCCGACATTGCCGGGCGCAAGAGACATCGAAATCGTCATCAATAAAGCGTATTGAAACAGCGCTGAGTGCTGAGCTTTGAATGCCAGTTAATGGCTCAGAATGATAATTCCTAACTCCCTGTTCCCCTACCGTTCCGGAGAATCGGCATCCAACTCCATATTCCAGTACAAATAGTCCCGCCAGCTTTCGGGCGCATTTCGAATCCCGATTGTGATCGTAATGACGGGATTCCAACGAGGCTTCACCGGCTTCCTGATTAATTTCATGCCGGCTTCGTCCGGTGTCCGCCCGCTCTTGCGATTATTGCAGCGCCAGCAGGCCGTGACAATATTTTCCCAGGTTTTTCGACCTCCTTTTGCGATCGGAACGACATGATCGAACGTAAGGTCTTCGGTCTTGAACTTCAGCTTGCAATACTGGCAGGTATAGCTATCCCGGGTAAAGATATTGATACGCGAGAACTTGACCGCTCGATGACTGTCCTTCAGCCGCACCATCTTAAGCAGTCTCATCACGGCCGGAAGCTTGATCGAGATAGACACGCCCTGGATATCGCGATCATAGACTTCGAGGACTTCGACTTTCCCTTGCCATAGGAGCGTAATCGCCTTCTGCCAGTGGACGACACGCAATGGCTCATAGGTCGAGTTCAGCAACAACGTCAGTTCCATATCCCCCTCTGGATAAAGGCCACAGCCGGCTGCCTGAAACCGAACGAGACTGTAGGTACATATGCCATATTCATGCTGTGGAATCAAGCTGTTGCTCGCATTGCCGAGACCGGGATCCCCTTGCGAGACGCCCCTCACTCTCGTACACTGCCTGTTCTTTACCGGAGCAATGGCTGTGAAACGTGTACCAGTGGCGAGGCTGTCGGAGATCGAGCCCGGCTCATGCCGCTCCGTGGAGGTCAACGGATTCGGCGTGGCGCTCTGTAATGTGGGCGGAATGATTTATGCCCTGGACAACACCTGCCCACATGCCGGAGGACCGCTGGGTGAAGGATTCTTGAATGGAGAATTAGTGGAATGCCCCTGGCATGGGTGGCGGTATAACGTCCGTACGGGTGAACGTCCGGAAAATCCAGACTTCAGGGTCGCCTGTTATCCCGTACAGCTGGAAGGAGATATTATCTTCGTTTCAATTCCTGCGGAGTAGTTGATGACCATAGCATTGATGAAGTTTTCGGCTCCAGAGCAGACGATGGTCCGTCACTTTGGTCATCCTGCATGAGATCCGACGCCGCGACAGTGAGAGGGATTACGATTTTCTCGGGCACATGAACCTTCCAAAGGTACTCTCGCTCAAACCATCCGGCCGTCACCTTCTCTCGAATCCACACCCGCACCAGATAGGTTTCGGCGCCTTCCCGTTCGACCGTCCACTCACCAAGCCGCACACCTTGCCCTCGAGCCGCCAGAGCCTGCACGCGGTCCGTGATGGCCTGCCTAATCGTGGGAGCGTGTTGAGCCCGATGAGTCTGCACGAGGGCCATGGCCTCGGCGGCAAGCGGATCCGACATGGGGTTGACCGTAGGCGGTCTGGTCATCCAATACACGATGCCTCCCACGATGAGGAGTACCACGACGGTATAATGCGCAAGTTTGGTCCACGAAGAGCGTGAGGGGACGGATTCGGACGGACGTGACATGGGAGCTTATCGCATGGATGCCCGCCCGCTGTAATTGGTGTGCCCGGGACTGGTGCGGACCATGGGGTCATTTGATGGCCGACCGACAAGAGCACTCTGAGCCGCGGCATGTTGAAGCGATTGGCGGTCACGGACTACCTGATCATACACAGGGTTACCCGACGAAACGACATTCCCCCCGACAAAGATGCGTGATCTGTACCGGCCGGTTCTCCTATGATTTCGGTTCATTAACCCGTCACGCGGACGAAGACCGGTATTCCGCCGCATCGGCGGTTGAGGGCGCGACGTTTTGCCGGGGCAAACCATCCGATACTGTTTCCGTCGTGCGCCGCGACAACGACCCGGAAGGAAGATCCGGATAGCGATAGACCGACACCGCACTACGCTCGGAGGCCGGTGGAATCTGGCTCGGATTGTCCGTAAGAATTGCCGTCCCGGAAGGGTCGATCCAACTATAATATTCTGCAGCTTCGGAAAAGCTCACACCGGCCATACAAATGAGACCTCCCACGATATACCGCATGACTTGGTTCACTTCTAACACTCCCGTGTGTCCAATTGTCGATGAGCAGATAAGCAATCATACGTCCTGACAAGAATTGAAGTCAACGAGTCCCCGCCGGGGCATGCTGCCCTTCGACGACTTGACAATGCGGCGAGCCGATGTGGTACAACTACCGGGCTCACGTGGATATTATTAAATTACGGGGCCTTAGCTACATGAACTTTTTCTTTTATGCCGATAATTTAAATCCGACCCAACTCAAGCGGCGAGCTCCCGAGCACAAGTTTGTCGGCAAGGCGTATCTTCCCGACCATGCGATTCAATTTTGTCGGTGGTCTTCCCAATGGCGGTGTGGACTGGCCAGCGTCGTGCCGTCCCCCGGTGAGCAGGTATGGGGCATCATCGCCGATGTGACCGACGAGGACATCAAGTCTCTCGATACCTTTGAAGACGAAGTGCCGCCAGGCGCTTTCCGCCACGTACAGGTTACCGTCATCGGTGAGAATGAGGACAAGCAGCTCGTGACGACCCATATCGCAACACCGATCGGGAAATTTAGACCCAAGGAGCATTACCTCGACTGGATTATCAAAGGCGTCAAACAATGGAAACTGCCGGATGAATGTCTGGAGCTGTGGAAATCATTCATGCCGAAATAGGCATGAAGCCGCCACCATTTAAAACTTCGTATTGAGGTCAGCATGCCGAAACCGAAATATCACATTCTCATCTGCACCAATTCACGTCCCCCAGGTCATCCTAAACCGTCATGCGGCGCCGCCGGGTCTCCGGGTATCCTCATGGCGTTTAATATGGGACTCATGGAACGCGGCTACCAGCCGGGGCAGGTGCTTGTCACCGGCTCGGCGTGCCTCGGGCCGTGTGAGCAAGGCCCCACGGTGGTGGTCTATCCCGACGCCACTTGGTATTCTCAGGTCAAAGAGTCGGACGTCGCCGCGATTTTGGACGAGCACATCGGGAAAGGTCAGCCGGTCGAACGGCTTAAGCCCAATTCCGTTTGGGGCTGACGGTGACACACCGCGATCCTCCGGCCCACCATCCCTCACATCGCGAACACACAGCGCACGCCCCCCGCAGCATCGGGTGCACGGTTATTACTTGCAGCGATACGCGCACACCGGAAACCGACTTCAGCGGTCAGCTCATGCAACGGCTGCTGAAAGAGCACGGCCATGTGGTGTCGGCTTATCATGTTGTCAAAGATGAGCCCGGGCAAATCAGACGCGTGATCGAAGAGGCCGTTCAGCATGACACAGTGCAGGCGATTCTCATCAACGGGGGAACCGGCATCTCACCTCGGGACTCGACCTTCGAAGCAGTGGATGGGTTATTGGAAAAGCGGCTGGATGGATTCGGGGAGATCTTTCGCTACCTTACTTATCAGGACATCGGCTCACCGGCCATCATGAGCCGCGCGACCGCCGGAAGTTTTCGTGGACGGATGATCATTTCCACGCCGGGTTCAGAAGGCGCCGTCCGGCTGGCCATGGAAAAGCTCATATTGCCCGAGTTGGGGCATATGGTCCAACAACTCACGAAATGACGCAGGATGCTGAAAAAGACTCCCAACTTTGTTCTCGGTTCGAAAAAATCCTCAACGTAGCCCAGAGGCTACGCCTCCGGTTTTTTCTCTCCTGCGGCCTCGTTGGATAGTCTTTTTGAGCATCCTGTAGAATCCACTTATCAGTCCTGGGCGATCTTCGGTTCCGACACGCTCTTGAAATACACCAACAGATCGCGGACGGAAACGACGCCCGTGATTTGGCCTCGTTCGGTGACACCCAGATGCCGTACGCTCAAATCCCCCATCATATCGTGCGCATCCTGCACCGTTCGAATTCCATCTATGGTGACAATCGGACTGGTCATAATGGTCTCGACGGCGGTCTTGCCGATGTCTACACCCTCGGCGACGCCCCGCCGCACCAAGTCGGTATCCGTGACGATCCCGACAAAAGACCCTCCTTTTTCCACAAACAGAGCGCTTACCCGCTCATCCCGCATACGTGAAGCCGCTTCTTTGATCGAGGCGGTGTGTGGAACAACTTTTAGCTTTTTTCTCATCACCTGAGCCAGCGTTGACATAGACAATCTCCTTCTTAGGTACAGAGGCCGCGACGATCTGAGATTCAGAATTTTTCACCGGATCGTTCCTGGAGGCGCTTAGAACATCAGTGTCCCCTCGATGACCATGACCGCCTGTCCACCGACCTTCACAGTTTGGATGGCATCATCGTCCGATTCGACTTGAATCAGGATGCGCGACGGACGGTCCAGCTCGTACCCTTGCTCCGCAATAATTTCCGTCACGGGCGCCACCTGCACCACACCATTCTGCACCAGATAGGCGCCCAATGCGCCGCTGGCGCTTCCGGTGGCCGGGTCCTCCGTCACACCGATGGGCGAGGCGAACATCCGGGTATGAACGGCCGACAGTTCTTCTACCGTCACCGTGGTAAAGACCATGATACCGTTGGTTCCGTGGCGCGCGCATATTTCATTGATGGCGGCCGAGTTCGGCACGATCGATTTCACGGCGGTGAGCGTTCGCACGGGCACGATCAGCACCGGCAGGCCGGTCGAGACCACCTCAATCGGCCACTTGGCGCCTGTGATCGATCCTTTCGACAATCCTAACGCATTCGCCACTTCAAGCACATCTCCCGTTGCCGTGACCGAGCCGAGAAATTCGGGCTTGGGTTGGGACATGACCACGCGGATGATTTTGCTCCCCCGCACGTGCAGCTCGACTGAGAACAGACCGATATTGCACTCATACACCACTCGAGTGACGGGCTCTTCCAGCGGCAGACGTTTCAGCGTGCCGAGCACGAAGCAGGCCCCCAACACGGGATGGCCGGCGAATGGAATCTCTTGCGTCGGCGTAAAAATTCGAATTTTCACCGCGGCGGTCTTGTCGGTGGGGGGTAGGACGAACACGGTCTCGGAGAGATTCATCTCCCGGGCGATTTTCTGCAGCTCCAGATCGCCGAGGTCCATCGCGTCAGGGACGACCGCCACCGGATTACCCGCGAACGGTAAATTGGCAAACACATCGGCCTGATAAAATTTGAGGGTACGGGAGTCGGCAGTCATGCGTTGGTGTTACTGTAGGTCAGTGCGAAACCTATTGTCAAACAGTTCAGCAGCATCGTGCAGACTTAAAGCAAGCAGTTGCGTTATTAAATCTCGCCTTGACACGTTTTGATACCGGCCATATCCTACGCCATCCTGTAGAGAGTGCAAGATGACTCAATCAGTGGAAATCAACATCCGTCCGATCTTTTCCACACCGTTGTTGGTCTTTTCAATTCCCGGCTGCGAACACATCAACATGGAGCTTCGCCGCGCCATCCTTGAACGGGAAACTTCTACGCCCACTCATACGGATCATGAAGTGGTCGGCTGGTCTTCTCCTCATGATTTATCCATGTTGGATTGGGCCGGAGTCGCGTTGAAGGGATTATTGGAATTTATCGTCGAGGTCGCCGCTCAAGCCACGGAATTTTCCGAGCAAACGCCCCATCGCAATGTCACCCGGCCCGGTTGGCAGGTTGCGGAGCTCTGGGCGAACGTGCAGCGAAAAGGAGGCAGCAATGCCGCGCATCCACACCCCGGCACCTTTTGGTCCGGCGTCTATTATGTCGATGTCGGGGACGTCTCGACGGACAGCACGCGCGGCGGCGAGTTGAAACTGTTCGATCCCCGAGGATGTTTGCCCAAAATGCTCGCGCCGTATTTGCGCTATTCCATGCCCGAATTGTACGACGCCGGCACGAGTATTTCCTTCTATCCGCAAGCCGGCCAGTGCGTGATGTTTCCGGGTTGGTTATCACATGCGGTCGCGACGTACACCGGCGACGCCCCGCGCATCAGCGTGGCCTTCAATCTGGACCCGCTGATCAGGAAGTAACTCCAGGCGAGCGGTGAGATGATTAAGCGGGGATGGCCAATGCCTCGTACGATTGCGTGAGCGGATTCTTCACGTAATCTTCAATGTAATTTTGGAGAAGTCCGTTTCGATAGAGGCGTTGATTGGCGAATTTGGTATCGATCTTGTGAAGAACGCGGACTTTGACACCGGTTTTTTTCATAAATTCCTCCAGCGTGACGCCGGCGATATCCGTATAGAGTCCCCGCCCAGACTGCATGACGCACTTCGGTATGTAGATCATCTTCTCGGTAGTCAAGCGCCGGGCGATGTCGTCGAAGGTGAGCAGCACGGTGCAATCCGAATCACCGCCCAAGGTGGCGTTGGGAACGGGCAAGAACCGAGCGCGATTTTTTCGGTACATCGCGAGGATTTTGTGCACGCTGTGCGCCATGACGACCGTGTCTTTCTTCTCAAGCTCCAACGAGTCGAAGAGACTAACGATGCGCTTGCGATTCAAAAACGCGGTAATGGAGGCTTCGGTATGGATCGTCGTCATATTGGGAAGCCCGGCATCATAGATCCGCTGGGCTTCCAGCGGAAGGAAATTCCTCCCGTGCCGCATCAGCGCAGCCGTCTCCTCTTTAATGCCCCGGACCGGCGTTAAACATCCCATCCAAAGCACGCATTTCTGATTGATTCGGGAAATCGCGAGCGCATCCTCCGACATCGTGCGGTCATCAAACGCGTAAAAATTCGCCGAGGAGACGGCGGGACCGTCGAGAACCTTGAGCAGATGTTTGACGGCGGGCGCATGGGGCATCAGTCGTTGCCGATAGTCACCGAGCGTGATGACGGACAATTCAAAATTGATTCGGCCGGGATATTGCGCGGCCAACTGATGGATCTTGGGGACGTGCACGAAGCCGACGGTAAAGAACGACAGATTCTTGTCCGTGTACTTAAGAAAGTCTTCGACCCACTCCATCGCCTTCGGATGCAAAAAGAGATCGGTCCATTCCATGTACTCGTTCCCACCCAAACACCAAAATTGAAGCGGATCGGTGGGTTTTTTATTTAAATAGTCAAGGATGAACGACCAGTCTTCTTGTGTGGTTTTGGGCGGGTCCAGGGTTTCGCGATACGAATGATCCAGCTCATAACAGAATTCGCATTTGACCGGACAGGCCTTTCCGAGACTGATCGGGATTTTGCCCGCGTCCAGTTCACGGCGCAGGACCTCACGATAATCCCTGGTCTTGAAAATCGGCGAAGCGTGAAGCATCGGGAGTGCGCGGGTCATCGGTTGACCCTGCGCGATTGACAGCCGCCGAATTCGTTTGCCACACTAAAGCCATGGAAGAACATGCCGGAAACACGAACGACGTTGAGAAGGAGTTGGACACCTTGGGTCTGACGCCGCCGTTCACTCGCGCTGATCTGGATGAGAAGCGCCGGGAGCTCTTGGCGATGTGGCATCCGCATCGCTACGCCAACCTCACGAACAATCCTCGAAAGTACATGCAGATGTATAAGAAAGGTGAAGCCATGACGAAAGCTATTCAGGAATCCTATAGCCGGCTGGTGACTTGGCTTGAGGGATCAAACGCGCCACAAAACAAAGATCAAGACACGCCGTGACTGACCACTCTCGTCATCGTCTGTTCGCCCTCTTTCCCGGATTCGGCATCCCCTCTCGCGACCGGCCATGTCACGAGACCGGACACGCTGTCCGATGAGCGGGCGGTCTCGCCGTCGGTTCGCGCAGCATAGATCTGCGGCAGCCGGTTCGTCCCGTATTTGGAGATATACAGAAAGACGTGCTCGCGCGCATTGACCCGCACCGCCCACGGCTCAAAATCATTCTGGTAAAACTCTTCGCACAGTTGCATGGCGTCCAGACACGTCACCCCACCCGGTTCATTGAGCGTATAGTAGTAATCGAGCGGCAGGTCGTACTCCTCCTGCTTATGGATCGTGATGCCGAACTTCTCGGGATTTCGAACCATCGGCGTGTGCCGATAGGCGACGAAGTAAAACAATTCCACCGAATGAATGTGGGCCTTGTTATCCAACAGAAACTGCCGGGTTTCTTCGGCTTCTTCGCGTGTCTCCCCGGGAAATCCGTAGAACGCCATGACGTGATTCCAGATGCCTGCCTGTGTCGCTAACGCTAAATTCTTTTCGATCACGGATTTCTTCACGTGCTTGTCCATGAGATTCAGCACGCGCTCGTTGGCGGACTCCATGCCATAGTACAGGGTGCAGCACCCCGATTCCTTCGCGATGCGCCAGATTTCCGGATCTTGGAGCGTCTCCTCGAATCGGATGAGCGTCGTCCATTTAATGCCTACCTGTTGCTCAACCAGCAATTGCGTGACTTTTTTGAGCAGGGCGGGCGGATAGGATTCATCGGCGAACAGGAAATGTTCGGCGTGGTACTTCTCCTTGAGGGCTTTGACCTGCCGGACGACTTCCTGCGCCGGCATTCCGCGATACTGATCGAAATACCCTTGTCCATGGTCGCAAAACGTGCACCGGCCCCAATAGCAGCCGCGCGTGGCGAGATACGGCAGAATGCGGACTGGCACGAAGTAGCTATCCAATGGAAAGCCGTCGAAGTCGGGCAGCGGCAGCGCGGTGGTCTTTTCGGTGTAGACTTCTTGGTTGACGTGAATCCCGGCCTGGTCGCGATAGATGAGGTTGGGCACGGCCGATAACGCCCGCCGCCCGTCGAGCGCTTCGAGAAGCCAGAGCAGCGCATGTTCCCCTTCGTACATAATCGCGCTGTCGAACACATCGGTGAACAATCGCTCATGGGTATGGAACTCTTCTTGAAGCCGCGTGATGATGTTGCCGCCGACCGTAACGTGGATATGCGGAAACGCCTCTTTGATCATCCGACAAAAGGTCAGGCCGGCCATTAATTGCATTTGGGTTCCGATGGAAACACCGACGACATCGGGCGATTCCTTGCTGACCATCGGAAGGACCAATTGCCGGCAGACGTCGCGATAGACATTCACCTGCTCGTCGTCCAGGCAGGCGAAGACTTCGCTCGATACTCCCGGACGATAGCCGAGGTTGCTCTCCATCGGATAAAAGACGAGCGAAGCCGGATAATAGGCGGCCGAAATATATTGCATCACCTCACGGAACGTATTCAGCGCCCATTCCAGCCTGTCGGCTTCGTAAAAATCTTCCCCGCGCGTAATTCGTTTGGCGGACTCGGCGCGCTCGCCCAGATCAAAGGCATCGATGCCGGCTTTCTCATCCAAGCGGGCCTTGTGGTCTATTTCCTGATCGGTTAGAGACCCCGCAGATTCCTTCACCTCAATCGCTCGAAGTTGCATCGCCATGCGGGCTTTGGCCCAGATCAGGAAAGCGCTGCTGAAGAACAGGTCGTACATTTCGATATTGATGTCCCGTTGGATGACCTCGTGTCCGTTCTGGCGCAGGACTGCCGTCAGGCTTGGGAGGGCGAGGTACGGTGCGGTGGGCACCCATTCCGGCGGGAACAAGAGCACGGTCTTCAGCTTGCGCTTATTTTGGTCCGGCTTCGCGTCCTGCGCGATGCCGTCGATGTGAATCAATCCACCGGACATGCTCAACAGACCTTCTCCGCGACGGTTTTGACTCGGGGTTCATCAAAGCGAGGCTGGAACTGCAGGGTGGGCAATCGATTGGTCCCGAAGCGGGACACGTACAGAAAAATATACTCACGAATAAAGATCTTTAAATCCCAGCCGGGATAATGATGACGCTCGAATTCTTCAAAGACGCGTTCCGCTTCTTCCACACTCAGCCCTTCTTTGACCGTAAAATAATAATCGAGTGCTAAATCCCATTCCGGATTCTTATACGGAGTCACGCCGAATTTATCGGGATGTTTGGCCACCGGTGTGTGCTTGCTCAAATCAAACGTGCCGAAGCCGATCGAATGGATCCGCTCGCGATTCTCTTCGAGGAAGCGGATCGAATCCAGCGCATCTTCGCGCCGCTCTCCTGGAAATCCGAAGAATCCCATGACGTGATTCCAAATCCCGACATTGGCCGAAAGATCGAGACTGCGATGGATCACGTCGGTCGTGGTCGCTTTGTCCATCAGCTTGAGCACGCGCTCATTGCCCGATTCATAGCCGAAATGCAGGTACTTGCATCCGGACGCGGCCGCATCCTTCCAGACCTCTTCCTCCAGCAAGCTTCGCTCGAACCGCATGTGGGTGGTCCAGGCAATCTGCATGTTGCTCTCGACCAGCTTGCGAGTGAGCTTGCGAAAAAGCGCCGGCGGGTACGATTCATCGGTGAAATGGAAATGCCGCGTCTGGTACTTGGATTTCAAGCCGTCGATCTCGGCGATGATCTGATCGATCTTCTTCGTGCGATAACCGGCCGTGTACCCCTCGCCGTGGTCGCAAAATTCACAGCGCCCCCAATAACAGCCACGCGTGGCGAGATACGGCAAAATGCGATCCGGCACGAAATACTTCTCCAGGGGGAGGCCGTCGAAATCAGGCGGCGGCAGCGCTCCCATGTCTTCGGCGAAGGTCAACGAGGAAGTGTGGATCCCTGTCGCATCGCGGTAGATCAGGTTGGGAACCTGGCTCAGATCGCGACCGGCGCCCACCGCTTCGATCAGTTGGAGGAAAGCTGTTTCGCCTTCATACACCACGGCGGTGTCGAACAGCGCAAACAGCGCGGGATTGTCGGGCAACACGTCGCGCAGACGAGTCACGGTGTTCCCGCCGATGGTCACATGGATGTTCGGGAAATGTTGTTTGATCAGCGCGCAGAAGGTCATGGAGGAGAACAATTGTTGCTGCAGCACGATGGAGATACCGATGATCTCCGGCCGCTCGGTTTCGATCGCGGGGCGAAGGATATGCTCGAAGACGTCCCGGTAAACATTGACCTGCGTATCCTGCACGGCATCCAAAACTTCCGATGAGACAAAGACCTTATAGGAGAGGTCCGTCTCCATGGGCGGCATGCAGATGCGCGCGGGTGCGTACACCAACGAGATCGCGGCGGTGACTTCGCGAAAGACACCGATCGCCCATTCCAACTTCTCGGTTTCGTAGAATTCCGGACTTCGCACGATGCGTTTCGCGGTCTCCGCCTTGTCGATTAATTCGGCAATCCGATCCCGCGTGAGGTCGCAAAGGGACAATTGCAGATCTTTTTCCCAGTCTTCCAGTTCGCGTTTTCTGGACAATTTGCGGAGACGGTCGAGTTGCTGCGGGACCTTCCGCAGCACGCGTTTCAGAAAATCTTCGCTGAAATACCAATCATACGTTTCGAGATTGACATCTTTTTGAACCACATGGTGGCCCGCCGCGCGCAGCACCGCCGTGATGGTCGGAAGACTAAGATACGGCTCAGAGGGGTACCAGTCCGGAGGGAAGATCAGCATGACCTTCATCTTCCGTCCGCCGTCCCCGGCCTCCCGCCGGTGAAGTTGGATGAGGTCGGAGCCGACGCGACCACCCTTGGAATATTCAATTTTCATGGATTAATCCCCTGTCAACGAACGCGCAGAGTCATTCTAGTGGGTCGATTGCATACAGGTCAAGCGAAGCGGTCGCTCTTCCACATGGCTCAGGCAGTGACGCCGCGCGTCTCACCGCCCATCGAGAAATTCCTGATAGTACTGTTCCAACATTGGAGCGCGGGATTCCTCAACCATGACGATTTGGCGCTGATCGAACGTGTTGGCCCAGTAGAGGTAGATCAGGCTCGAGGTACGGCCCAATTCGACGTGCACCTGGCGACCGCCTGACTCTTCCAGCGTGGTGGTTTTCAGGATTTCGCGGTCGGCTAATCGAGACCAGATAAATTGAGCGGTGACGGTATGATTCTCATAGACAGGCAGGGTCGAGAGATCGGGCGCGGTGACCACTTGGTCTCCCGCCCGCTGAAGCCATTCGGCAATGTGCTCATCTGCCGGATCGACGGCCGCGACGGCTGCCTGGCTTCCGAGAAGAAGGGCCGATGAACAGCCGGCTTTTAGATAGAAATAGGCGAGCGAGCCCGCTGTTCGTCCCCTCTCGAGATGAAACGCTCCGAATGGAGCAATGGTTCGTGATTCAGTCTGTGACACCATCCGTCGCGGGAGTCGATCCCAGAGAACCGCCGCTGCCTGGCCGGCACATCGGTAGAGTTCATCTTCGATCGCATACTCAGGCGCTTCGCTCCATGGCGCCGGCTTCTCTTCGTTCGTCGTCCCCATCCGCCGTTGTAAGATATACAGAGGGCCGTCATCCGCCACTTCTTCCACCACGAGATACCGAAGAGGAAGCGGCGGCTCCAGCAGGTGGAATTCTCTCGCAGAGAACGCGCGTTGGAACGGCACGCGCCTGGCAAGTTGGCGGGTTTTCTCAAACACGATGCAACGGCCCTCCGGTGTGAGGACGCGGCATAACGCATCCAGTTTGACGCTCATCCTGGTCCGTTCCTCGAAGTCGACCTGTAGCACAACATCGATGGGACGGTCGAATGTCCGCCAGTCCATGCTCGGAAGGCCGGGATCGCTTTCTGCCTGCAAGAGAGCATGCGTGGAGATGATGAGATCGTAGGTGCCGGACAGCGAAGTCTGTTCTACCTCGACGCATTCAAATCGGACATTAGTCAGTCCCAGCGCCGACGCATGCTCGCGGGCAGCCCGCACCGACGCTTCCGAGCGATCGATCCCGACGAATGTGATGCCGGGAAATTGCCGTGCATACAAGGTCGTCAAGATGCCGGGGCCGCATCCAAAGTCCAAGACGGATTGAGCCCCGGCAATCCGTTCGGCGACACGTG
>DATFCE010000453.1:0-15100 GCA_035253365.1 Nitrospiraceae bacterium | reverse complement strand
GCCCGTCGAGCGGTCGAATTTCTCAATCAGAAAGGGCTGGGCCGCGGCGCCTTTGTGCCGTTGCGCCCCCGCTATGCATCTGACACGCCGGCGACTCCGTCCAAGAACTGGTGGCCGCTGCTTCAGGGACAGCCGGGCGTGCGGGGACGAGCGATGGATCTCGTTCAGGCCGGACCCGATTCGCAAGACATCCTGGCGTCTTTATTCGAAGGCGTCGTCATCGTGAGCACCTTGGAAGTTGCGGTGGAGCAGTGGGATCGCGGCTTGTGGTCCGCCCCTGATGGTCCCACGTTGGTGACGATCGACGGCGAGGTCATGGATGCCGCCGGCGTCATTACGGGCGGGACGGCAGGAACGGACGGGGGGCTGTTGCTTCGCCGCCGTGAAATTCAGCGATTGGAACAAGAACGGGCCGATGTATCGCGGATATTAAACGAGAGTCGGCAACATCGCGAACAGCTCTCTACGCACTTGGACTCGGGACGTATGACCGCCCAACGCCTTGAAGAAGCGATCCGTGCCTCGGAGATGCGTGGCCTGGCCTTGACCAAGGACGAAGCGGCGCTTCGGCAGAGCGTGGAAGACCTGACACGTCGCATCGAGACCATACGCGGCGAGCGAGACATGGATCAGCAAGAACGAAGCCGAATCGACGAGGAGCTTCGGTCGGCTCGCGATCAGGTGGCTCGATTGGTGGAGGAAAAGACGGTTCGCGAGCGAGCGCTGGCGGAGTTGCAAGCTACGCTGAAAGCCATGGAGGAAGAGCGTCAAACACTTCAGCACCGGCTCACTGACGCCCGACTCTCTCTTGCTTCGGTGAAGGCGCGACTGGAGCATGACCGCGCTGATGTGGCGCGTCTGACCTCGGAACAAGAAGCGCGCGCCCGTCGCGCGGAAGAACTCGACCGACAGCTTGTCGCCTTGGACGAATCAACGCGGCAGAGCGTACTGGAGCGAGATCGTAACGAGGCATTGGTCCTCGACTTCAATGAACGGGCGGGCCGGGTTCGAACGGAACTTATAGCCGCACAAGAGCGGTACAACGAGGATGTGGGAACATCTCAAGAGTTGGAAAAGACGCTCACCGTGTTGCGAGGGGCATTGGCGTCGAGCCGAGAAGCCCGCACTGCCGTTGAGGTGCGGCGAGCCGAGATCTTGACTCAGCTCTCGGTTCGGGAAAGCACGCTGACGGGAACCTATCAGCTCACCGTCGAGGCGGCGCTGGCACAGGAATCGACTGAGGCGCCGGCGGTTTCGGAAACGGACGCCTCCGATGCGCCGCAAGATCCATCGCAGGCCTTGAGACAGCAACTGCAAAAGATCCGTGAGCGGCTCGAGCGCTTGGGGCCGATCAATCTCGCGGCGATCGACGAGCACCGGGAATTGGATGAACGGCACCGTTTTTTGACCGCGCAGGAAGAAGATCTTTCGCAATCGGTCAGTTCGTTGAAAGAGATTATCAGCCGAATCAATCGGACGACGAAGGAGATGTTCATCGAGACCTTCAATGAATTACAGCAGAAATTCGGCGAAGTGTTTGGCCGGTTTTTCCCTGGCGGTCGCGCCGAATTAGTTTTAACGGAGCCGGAGCCTGAGCCGGACGGCGGGCCGGGTTCCGGAGAGCCCGGGGTAGACATTGCCGCCCAACCGCCGGGCAAGCGTCTGAAAAGCATCGCGATGCTGTCCGGAGGGGAAAAGACATTGACCGCGATGGCGCTGATTTTTGCGAGCTTTCTGATTCGGCCGACCCCGTTCTGTATTCTCGACGAGATCGATGCCCCCTTGGATGAGGAAAACATCGGCCGGTTTACCGGGGTCCTGCGCGAGCTGTCCGAAGGCGCGCAGTTCATCGTGATCACGCACAACAAGCGCACCATGGCCATCGCCGATTCCCTCTTCGGCGTCACCATGGAGGAGCCGGGTATTTCCAAGTTGGTCTCCGTCCGCCTCGCCGACTTCCAGCCGGCGTAAGGATTGGCGAAGAAAGCTTCTTATCACTCGCACACCTCAACACAAAAGGGGGTAGTTGGTCTGTCCGCTACTGCGCGTGTCCAGCGAGCACATTCTGATCGTGCGCGCTGCACGAGCATGCCGGATAGACCGACTACCCCCTTCCCTTCTCCACCTTCCCGCTTGACACCCCCCGGCTGCTTTGTTATAACCCCACGTTGTAGAAATGGATTTCGCTCGATTGTCGGTGCGGTGTTCGGGAAGGTGCTTCCTCCCTTCCGTGCTTCTTCTTCTCGTTTCCACTTGATTGTGAAGGTGGCATGAAGCTCATTCGGAGTCTGATTACACGTTTGTCCGATAGTTTTTTCGCTTCGGTCCCCAACCGGCTGAAGGTCGGATCTCGACTTCGGTCTTCCCCGTCGCTTCGCCTGGTGTCCCACAATCCACACCCGGTTCCCACGGTCGATCCAACGATCCGCCGTACGACCGGCGCGTCGGTCGGCCATTCGGAATTGATCGATGAGGCGATCCGGCGAAGCAAGGCCTGGCTACTGGAACGGCAACATCCGGAGGAAGGATTTTGGGTCGCCGAGCTTGAAGCCGATACAACCTTGACGTCCGAATATTTGATGTTGCGGCGCTTCCTGGGGCTGGTCGATCCCGATCGCGAACGAAAAGCGATCCGATATCTGGAAGCTACTCAATTGCCCGACGGCGGGTGGCCGATCTATTACGGTGGTCCCTGTGAAATCAGCGCGTCCGTGAAGGCCTATTTTGCGCTCAAACTCTCGGGCGTGTCTGCGGAGGAGCCGTTCATGATCCGCGCCAAAGAGGCTATTTTGGCCAAGGGCGGGGTGGTCTCTTCCAACGTCTTCACCAAAATCGTCTTGGCGCTTTTCAATCAGTATGATTGGGAAGGCATTCCCAGCATGCCGCCCGAGATCATGCTGCTGCCCAAGCGGTTTTACTTTAGTATCTATGCCGTCTCCTATTGGACCAGGGCCGTGCTGATACCTTTGCTGATCGTCTTTGCCCACCGGCCCGTCTGCCGTATCCCGAAAGAACAAGGCATTGATGAATTGTTTGCGATTCCCCGGCCACTGGTCCGATACAGCGAAACCGTCCCGTTAAAGAAAGATGCCGCGCTCTTTACATGGCGCAACCTGTTCATCACCCTGGATTCCGCATTGAAGCTCTACGACCGGATGCCGCTTCGCGCTCTTCGAGATGCCGCTGTGCAGAAGGCCGCGGAGTGGATGCTGGACCATCTCAAAGGCACCGGCGGTCTCGGCGCCATCTATCCGGCCATGGCCAATTCCATTCTCGCGCTGCGATGCCTCGGATATGGAATCGATCATCCGTTGGTCGTGAAAGCATTGGGCGAGATTGAAGAGTTGGAAATCTATGAGACGATGAATACCCCGCTGGGGCGCGTCGAAACGCTCCATTTGCAGCCCTGTCTGTCTCCGATTTGGGATACCGCCCTCCTGATTAATGCGCTGATTGAAGCGGGATTACCCGACGATCATCCGTCGTTGGTAAAGGCCGCCGATTGGTTGCTGACCCGACAGACCCGGACAGTCGGTGATTGGAAAGAATCCGCTCCCAAGGCGGAGCCGGGCGGGTGGTATTTTCAATTTGAAAACGAGCTGTATCCGGACGTCGATGATAGCGCCGTCGTATTGATGGGATTGGCCAAGGTGCGCGTGTCCGATCCGGACGCGCAGCGGCGTGCGATCGCGCGGGGCTATCGATGGGTCATGGCCATGCAAGGTTCCGACGGTGGATGGGGCGCGTACGACAAAGATAACAATAAAATGGTGTTCAATCTCATTCCGTTCGCGGATCACCGCGCGCTGTTGGATCCGAGCACCGCCGATCTGGCCGGACGGTGTCTCGAAATGTTGGGTGTGCTGGGCTACGATCGCCGGCATCCGGCGGTTCGATCGGCGCTCGATTTCTTGAGGCGTGAACAGGAAGACGACGGAAGCTGGTATGGCCGCTGGGGAGTTAATTACATTTATGGAACGTGGTCTGTCCTGGCAGGGCTGAAATCCATCGGGGAGGATATGTCGTCTGAATCGGTCCGCCGCGCCGTCATGTGGCTGGAGACAAAGCAAAATCCTGACGGGGGATGGGGCGAATCCTGTCTTTCCTATGCCGATCAAGCCGAGTGCGGCTGCGGCCACAGCACTCCCTCCCAGACTGCCTGGGCGCTTCTTGCGCTGATGTCTGCCGGCGTGACGGAGTCGCTTTCCGTTGTACGAGGGATTAATTACCTGCTGAGGCATCAGCGGGACGATGGCTCGTGGGAGGAAGTTCGACATACGGGCACAGGCTTTCCTCGTGTTTTTTACCTCCGCTACCATTGGTACTGTCAGTACTTCCCTCTCTGGGCGCTCGCCATGTATCGCAACATTCGATCCCGTGGCCACGCGCGGGCAGATGAGTTGAGTCGGATTGCCCGCCAGTCCGGTTGCTACCGGTCCGAGGCCGGATGTTGAGCCTGCGCGGGCGATAGGTTCAGACCCGCCTTCACTCCATACGCGTGATGCCTGTAGAAGCCCGTGCATAGACCTGATCGGCCATGCCAGGGGGAGTCTCAGAGAGACTCCGTGGAGAACTGCGTGGCCGATCGGTTGTGTTTGCCGCAAGAAGCCAAGAATGAGCGACCGTTGCATGACGATGTGGGAAGCGGGATGAAACTCATTGGTGTGTGCGCGGCGACGCGATGGGAACTCAACGCCATCCGGCGCGCCATCCTTAACCGGCGGCAGATCGGCGTACGCCGTATTACCGGGCGACGGGGAGGATGCGACGTGATCGGGGTGCGAACAGGGGTGGGGATCGCGAAGGCGAAGGAGGCATGCCGAACCCTCTTCAACGGGATGCGACCGGATCTCATCATTTCATGCGGCTTTGCCTGCGCATTGGGGCCCTCCGGAATTGGTGATCTGTTAATCGGGTCGGATGTGATGATGGAGAAGCCGAATGGAGATGCTCAGACAAAAGATGCGTGGCGCTGCGATCCGCATGTGCTCGAAGCCGCGCGGCGTGCCGCGGAGGCCGGCGGGATGGCCGTACGTTCCGGCCGGTTTGTGACGGTCCCCCGCGTTCTGTGGCGCGCGGACGACAAGCGGCGGATCGCGGTCAAGACGGGTGCCGTCGGTCTTGATATGGAAAGCGCAGCCATCGGTGAAGTCGCCGCCGAACGCGGCGTGCCGTTCGCTGTGATTCGCACGGTCTCGGATCTCCTCGATGAGGATTTGCCCCTGGATTTCAATCTCTTTTTAAATCCGATAGACTGGCCGATGGGGACGTTGGCCTGCCTCACGCGACCGTCGTCTCTACTCGGCTTGACTCGCCTTCGCGCCCAAGCCGCGATGGCGTCCGACCGGCTGACCATCTTCTTTCGGAGGTTTCTCGATGATCTCTAAATTCTATTGGAAAGCGATGGCTGCCAGCCGGACGTTCACGTGCTGACCCGCCCCTTGACCCGCCTCGGCGGTAAGACCGTCTCCATCGTTCAAGAGATGGGGCGGATGCTGCTCTTTCTGCTCGGTACGTTCACGTGGTTGTTTCGCCCGCCGTTCCGTCCATTTCAGGTGTTGAAACAACTTCATTTCATCGGATACAAGTCCATGTTCGTGGTGATCCTGACGGCGGCGTTCACCGGGATGGTGCTGGCTCTCCAAGGTTATTACAGTCTCCGGAAATTCGGGTCGGAGGGACTGTTGGGGTCCGCCGTAGCGTTGAGTATGATTCGCGAGCTCGGCCCGGTTCTCGCGGCGCTCATGGTCACCGCGCGCGCGGGTTCCGCCATGACCGCCGAGATCGGCATCATGCGCATTACGGAACAGATTGATGCGCTCGATACGATGGCGATCAACCCCCAGCAATATCTCATCGCGCCGAAAGTGGTGGCCGGCCTCATCGGCGTGCCGTTGCTCGTGGCGATCTTCGACGTCGTCGGTATTTACGGAGGCTATCTCGTGGGGGTCGATCTGTTGGGCGTCAGCGCAGGCTCGTATTGGAGTTCCATTGAATCGGCCGTCGAATGGAAGGATGTCTATGGAGGCATTCTCAAATCCATTAGTTTTGGGCTCCTGATTACGTGGGTGTGTTGCTATAAGGGGTATTACACGCGGATGAGCGCGGAAGGGCTCGGGACGGCCACAACGCAAGCCGTCGTGCTGTCATCGGTCCTCATTTTGGTGTGGGATTACTTCCTCACCTCGGTGCTGCTGTAGGGGAAGTGCTGAGTGCTGAGCTTTGAGTGCTGAGTCCGGATTTTTCTGACTCAGTCCTCGGCACTCAGTCCTCAGTCCTGATAAAGATGATCAAGCTTGTTGGTGTTGAAAAAAGGTTGGGTGGGCAGCAGGTGCTGAACGGAATCGATCTCACGATTCCGGAAGGGAAGCTGACGACCATTATCGGGCGGAGCGGCGGAGGAAAGAGCGTGCTGCTCAAACATATCATCGGGCTGCTGCAGCCCGATCGCGGAGAGGTGTGGGTAGACGGTGTGGACATCTCTCACCTTAAGTCGAACGCGCTCAATGAGGTCCGCAAGCGCTTTTCCATGTTGTTTCAAAGCGCGGCCTTGTTTGATTCGCTGACTGTCTTTGAAAATGTCGCCTTCCCGTTGCGTGAAAAACTGCGGCTCCCCAACGAAGAGGTGACGCGGCGGGTGGAAGAGAAACTTGAACAGGTCGGCCTCTCGGGCATGGGGCACAAATTCCCGGCCGAATTGAGCGGCGGCATGAAAAAGCGGACCGGCCTTGCGCGGGCGCTCATCATGGAGCCGGAGATTATTTTGTTCGATGAGCCGACGACCGGGTTGGACCCCTTGATGGCCAAGACCATCCATGATCTGATCATCGCAATGCAGCGGCGGTTTCGGTTTACGGCGGTGATGGTGAGCCATGAGATCCCTGAAATTTTTTCGATTTCCGACTGGGTGGCGATGTTGAAGGACGGAAAAATCGCCGTCATGGCACCCACGGCGGAGTTTCAGCAAACAACCGATCCGGATGTGCGCGAGTTTATTACCGTGGGTGGAACGGTCCCGTTACTCGTGAATCGTTAATGTTAATGGGAAATGGTTGAGGATTGGGGAGAGGATGAGCGGGAGGAGGTTCGCGTCATGGAGGAGGCATGGAAAAAGCAAAGCTGGAGTTGATCGTCGGTATATTTGTCGCGATCGGCCTGGTCTGTCTCGGATACCTGTCTATCAAATTGGGGAAGCTTGAAGTCATCGGCGGTCATTTGTACGAAGTGGAGGCGGAATTTGACTCAGCGTCGGGATTGAAGCCGGGCGCCACCGTGGAGATCGCTGGAGTCGAAGTCGGCCGAATCAAAGGGATTGAGTTGAAAGACGATCGCGCGGCTGTAAGACTGGCGATTCATGACGGCGTCAAGTTGTATACCGATACCATCGCCTCCGTGAAGACACGTGGAATCATTGGTGAAAAATTTGTCGGGTTGTCCCCGGGAGGAGGCGGAGAGGAATTGAAAGCCGGCGGACGGATTCGGGATACCGAGTCCGGACTTGATTTAGAGGAACTGCTTGGTCAATTTATCCATGGGAACGTAAAGTAGGTTCTCATGGGAACGTCCGTCACGGACGTTTAACGAAGGTGGAGGACATATGCGGCCGTTGAACCGAATATTGCGTCGGCACGTTAGTATGCTCGTGGGGCTTGGTCTGGTCGTGGGAACTTTCCTGCTTGGGACCTCCCCAAGCCTTGCTGCCCAGACCGCGACCGAATCCGTCCAGAGCACCATCGGTGAAGTCATCCGCGTTCTCGAAGACAAGGAGCTGAAGAAGCCCGATCGCGCGGAGGAGCGGCGCCGGGAGCTCGAAAAGGTGATCGGCGATCGTTTCAGCTATGAGGAGATGGCGAAACGCGCCCTGGCCGCGCAATGGACCAAGTTGAATGACAAGCAACGGCATGAGTTCGTCGAACTGTTTCAACGACTGCTCTCCAATGCCTATGCCGGAAAAATCGAAGGCTATTCGGGTGAGCAGGTCAAGTATCTGAATGAAAGACTCAAAGACGAGTATGCCGAGGTACGGACCAAGATCACATCGGGCAAAGCGGAAATTCCGCTGGATTATCGGCTGCTCAAAAAGTCAGGCGAGTGGCGTGTCTATGATGTCGTGGTAGACGGCATCAGCCTGGTCAGCAATTACCGCGGCCAATTCGCCAAAGTGATTCGCTCGTCATCCTACGAGGATTTAGTCGAAAAGCTTCGCAATAAGTCGGAAAGCTTTGCAGCCCCGAAGGACGACAAGGCCAAGTAACGCCCGTTCTATTCGGTACCCTTGGGTCAGTGTGTGAGCCTTTCTCATCCCGGCAGAGGTAGCAGCACGGCTCTTCTGCTTCGCTTTCCGCCTCTCATGGCATGAGAATCGGTGTATGCTGAACGGCCGTTCGTTCGACACAGGAATGTTGGCAATCGAGATCGGCGTTGGTGGTACGGTCCACGATTTTACGACGACATGGCATGATGGTTCGCACGTCCATCGTGCTCCGCTTCGTTCTCTTCCTGCTGATGGGGTTCGGCTGGATTCACGGTATTGATCCTCCAGCGCGAGCCGATATCTCCTACTTTCCGATTCCATCTGTTTCGACCAGCCGAAACGACGGTAACGATGCCGGATTCATCGTGCCGATGCTCATCACCGCTCCGGATGGAGAGCTCAAATATCTCGTCGCCCCGATGTTCATCGTGAACTCCATTGTCGGCGCGCGGGGCTCCCTTAACATTTTTCGCTATGAACCAGGAGGGCGTCAGTTTCGGTTCATTGGGTCGTATACGGAAGAAATCGAGCGGAAGTTGGTTCTCAGTTATACCGATCCCGCGTTCAGCCGCGGGCGTTATGCGTTCGATATCGGCGGCTCGTTTTTCAAAAACGCCACGTCGCGATTTTTCGGTATCGGTCAACAGACCAGCCTCCAGGATGAATCCAATTACACCGCCAGGGAGGTGCGGGCGAATTGGCGGCTGGGATTGCACCTCAACGAGGTGACGCAAATATCGATCGGTCAACGGTTCCGGGAAGTGCGCGTGGAACGAGGCGCGGTCCAATCACTGCCGTTCTCCGGGGCCGTGTACCCCCAAGTGGACGGCATGCAAGGGGCCTCGATCTTCGGCCATCGCGCCACCTTCTACTACGATACTCGGGACAGTTTGGTGGTGCCGACCGTGGGAGCCCAGTTTGTCGCCTATGCAGAGGTGAATCAAAACCTGAGAAACGGGGACAATCCGGTGTACTACCGGTATGGTCTAGAGTTTAAGAAGTTGTTCCCGAGTGAGTCCAAACGCATGATCTTAGTGATCCGGGGTGATCTGCAGACGACGTTCGGCCATCAAATCCCATTTTATGAGCGCAGTTCGCTGGGTGGACAGAACAATCTCCGCGGATACGGTGTGGACCGATTCATCGACGACCACATGGTGGCGCTCAGCTTCGAGCAGCGTATCCACGTCATGCGAGCCAAGATTGCGAACGTGGCAGCCGATTTCGAGATCGCGCCCTTTGTGGATATGGGCAAGGTCTTCAACACGTTTCGGAAGCGGCAGTTCCGTGATTACGAGGTCACGCCGGGAATCGGATTTCGCGGTATCGTCAGGCCCAGCATGGTGGGACGAATCGATTATGGCTATAGCGAAGAGGGCGGCGCGGTCTTCGCGGGCTTGGATTTCCCTTTCTAGCGAATGGTTCTTGAACCACCGACCTCCATTCAAGTATTCATGCCGTGATGTGTAAGGCGGGCCGCATGTCACAGTTTCGACGGCCGCGGAAAGAGCAGACCTGTGCGGATCGGCCACTTCGTACGAGTGGGATTTCTTGCAACGGCAATCGCATGGCTCATCGGAACCGGCGGGATAGCACGCGCCGAGGTGGCGGGCTTCGGGCCGTTGCCGGTGAGAAATTTTCAGCCGCTCCAGTTGTTGGTACTGGGTATGCCGGGCGATCGCGCCGCTGTCTTAAGAAAAGGCATGCTGGACGTGCGAGTTGATATGGCGGTGACCAATGCCATTTTCAACGAAGCGACGAATCCACCGGCCTTTGCGCTCGTCAGAGCCATGGTCAAATTTGAGACACTTCGGACCGGCGTGTTCCTTCGGTATGGTCTGACGGATCGGCTGGAAGTTGGACTCGAAGTGCCTGCGCTCTATCGCTATCCGGGTATCCTTAACGGCCTCATTACGGCCACCGAGCGGGCGGCAGCTCAGATAACCAGTACGCGCGAATCACTCCGAGGGACCGAGTTTGCGTTTGCGGTCAGTAAAGACGGGCGAACGCTCTTTGCCGGCGGCGATCACCAACTCGGACAGGGCGATACCACCTTGATCAGCAAATACCAGATGTTGCTCCAGACCGAGCGAATTCCCGCCGTGTCCCTCCGTGTCGCGGTGAAGGTTCCAACCGGGGACGCGGCTCGATTTTTTGGAAGCGGCCATACGGATTTCGGAGTGGGACTCGCCATAGAAAAAACCGTGTCGCGATCTGTGGTGCTGTATGGAAATGTTAACGGTGTCTTTCCCACCGGGCACATCTCCGGCCTGGCGCTCCATCCGGTCGTCTCCGGTATCGCAGCGGCCGAATATCTCTGGTCCCCTGCGCTCTCTTTTATCGGTCAATTCGACTACTATTCGAGTACCTACAGCAATACCGGTATCAAGCTTTTAGATCGGGGAGTGACCGAAGTGGCACTCGGCTTTAATTATCGCCTGAGGAACAATCTCCTCTGGCAGGTCTATGGCATCGAGAACGTCGATTTCATTACAGGAGGGGCGGCCGATTTCACGCTTTCTACCGTCCTGACATATCGATTCGCACAATAACCTCGAAGCGTCTTCACTTTTACCCCTACTTTCTACACGCCGGATGAGCGAGGACATGCATCTTTCTCGCTCCTTATTCTCGCTCCTCCCTCGCATCGCATTGACGAGACAGGTAGGTATGCCATAATGAAGGCATGGTTCTTGACGTCTACAACAGCGTTGACAGTAGAGAATGAAGAGAATGCCGGACGGTGATCCAAAGGCTCGCGGCCATGCGTATGAGGATACTGTACGACGCCTTACGGGCTTACATCAATTAATCGTGCAGGTCGAGCACATGGCGGAGCGTGTATTCCCTCAAGCATCCGATTATCCCTATGGCCCTTCCTTGCCGCCCGAAGTCGTGCAATTTCAAACCAGAAAAACGGTGGTGGAAACGGAGAGACAGATTCGCCAGGCGATCGTCGAATTGTTCGGCCCGAATTCTGCCGAGGCGCAGACGCATCAACACCTGAGTCTTAGCACGCCCGCGCAGGTCGCACTCACAATTGGCGCCTTTGAGGATTTACTGTTTCAGTTGGAAGTCGAAAAACTGACGATGGAAAACAGCGGGGAAGTCAATCCTGCATTGCCGGCTCATCTTGATCCGCTGACCGATCTCTATGGGCATCGCCTTTTTGAACGGTTGCTGACGCATGAGTTGAGCCGCTCGCAGCGCTTTGGATATACGTGCACCTTGAGCCTGTTTGCGTTACAACGTTGGCCGGACATCGTCAGCCATGATCAGTCGGCAGCGGACTATATGCTGGTCGCGCTGACCTGCGCGTGTAAAGCTTCTCTACGTGGCTATGATCAGGTGTGTCGGATCGCGGATAATGAACTGGCGGTCATGCTTCCACAATCCGATGGCTGGGAAGCGGAGTTAGTATGTCGCCGAATCATTACCAGGTTTGATCAAATCGGGAGACAGCGGGCGTCATCCGTCAATGTCGAGGTGGGCCTTGCTACATTTCCGTTTGATGCCGAAACTTCGACAGCCCTCTTCAATACGGCTCAGTCTCGCCGAGTCTGTATCATTCAATGATGCATCCACGTCACGTTGATAGTTCTGGTATCACCCTTCTTTGGTAAAACAGGCCAAGCTAACTCCTTGACACCACTGAAGATCTATGGGAAACTGCGCCATTCTGACAACATAATCATCCCTGCGGAATAATCCCGATTATAGGTTTTGTTTCGAAACGATCACCTCATCAGGAGATCTCTATGTCATTGCTGAAAAGTCTCCACAGTCCGGAGGATCTGAAACGGCTGTCGCCCGAACAGTTTCCGGCCTTATGCCACGAGATTCGTGAACAGATCATCTCGGTTGTCTCCAGCGTCGGGGGCCATCTTGCTTCCAACCTCGGGGTCGTGGAACTCACCGTTGCCCTGCACTATCTGCTTGACACTCCCCAAGACAAGATTGTCTGGGATACCAGTAACCAGGCCTACACTCATAAACTTCTTACCGGGCGACGCGAGCAATTTCATACACTTCGGCAATACGGCGGATTGAGCGGATTCTGTAAACGCGAAGAGAGCGTGTACGATACGTTCAATGCCGGCCATGCCGGAACGGGCGTCTCCGCCGCCATGGGCATGGTTGAAGCGCGTGAGCAACTGGGACAATCGCACAAAGTGATCTGCGTCGTCGGCGACGGGGCGATGACGGCCGGCATGACTCTCGAAGGGCTGCACCACGCCGGGGGGGCGGGGAAAGACTTCTTGGTCATTCTCAATGACAACCAGATGTCGATTTCCAAAAATGTGGGAGCCATTTCGTCGTATTTGAACCGCACGTTCACCGGAGAGTTCTACACCCGGATACGGGAAGAAACCTGTCATTTCCTCCGCGCGATTCCCCAGATCGGAGAGCCGATGCAGAAGATGGCCCGGCGCGCCGAAGAATTGGCCAAAGGCTTAATCCTGCCGGGACTCCTTTTCGAGGAACTGGGGTTCCGCTATGTGGGCCCCATCGACGGTCAGAACTTCGAACATCTCTTGCCCACGCTTGAAAATGTGATGAAGCTCGATGGCCCGACCTTGCTGCATGTGATTACTAAGAAAGGCTTGGGTTATCCGCCGGCCATGAAAGACCCGGTCTGGTTCCATGCCTGCCCGGCGTTTGTGCGTGAGACCGGAGCGCCGGCCAAGAAGGCCGCGCGTCCTTCCTATACCGCCATCGCGGTCAACACGTTGGTCAAGTTGGCGAAGCAGGATAAACGGATCGTCGCCATTACCGCCGCCATGTGCGAAGGCACCGGGCTGACCGCGTTCGAAACCGAATTTCCGGATCGCTTGTATGACGTCGGGATTGCCGAGCAACACGCCGTGACGTTTGCCGGCGGGTTAGCCGCCCAAGGCATGCGGCCGGTCGTCGCGATGTATTCCACGTTCCTCCAGCGGGCCTATGACCAGGTCGTGCATGACGTCGCGACGCAGAATTTGCCCGTGACATTCTGCATCGACCGCGGCGGACTGGTTGCGGAGGATGGGACCACGCATCACGGCGCGTTCGATTATACGTACCTTCGACATGTGCCCAACATGGTCGTTATGGCGCCGAAGGATGAAAATGAATTACAGCACATGGTGAAGACCTGCCTCCAGTACGAGGGGCCGGCGTCGGTGCGGTATCCCCGTGGCGTCAGCATGGGCGTGAAGATGGACGCGGAGCCCACCGCCTTGCCGATCGGCAAAGGCGAGCTCCTTCGGGAGGGAAGCGATATCGCTATCGTAGCCGTCGGCGTCACGGTGTGGCCGGCGGTTAAAGCTGCTGAGCGGCTGGAGCGGGAAGGCATCTCGGCCGCCGTGATCAATGGACGATTCGTGAAGCCGCTCGATAACTCGCTCATCGGCGACGTGGCGAAGAGCGTTCGATGTTTACTGACCGTGGAAGAAGGCACCCGGCAGGGTGGCTTTGGCTCGGCGGTTCTGGAAACGCTGTCCGATCAAGGCATCTTCCATCTACCGACAAAAATTCTCGGACTGCCCGATTGGTACATCGAACAGGGACCACAAGATTTGCTGCGCGAGCGATATGGGTTGACGGCGGAAGGCATCTATGAGAATGCCAAGGCCTTGCTCGCCATAGCCTCACGCGAGAGACGGGCAAACGGGTCGTTTGCATCGCATGAGGGCTTCTTCGCGGTTTCGCCAGGCGCGCGAGAGTCCGAAGGCGACGAGCAAGGAAGCTAACCCGATTTCGTAGGACGCTATGTATATCACGCGGCGGAAAACCAGACAGATCAAGGTGGGCAAGGTGAAGGTCGGCGGGGATGCGCCGATTTCCGTTCAGTCCATGACTACCACCGATACGCGTGATGTCAACGCAACGGTGGAGCAGATCCGCCGGTTGGAAGAGGCCGGGTGCGAAATCATCCGAGTGGCCGTGCCAGACATGGAGGCCGCCGAGGCGCTTCCCAAGATCAAGGCGCAAATGACCGTGCCGCTGATCTCGGATATTCATTTCGATCATCGGCTGGCGTTGAAGGCGGCGGAAGTGGTTGATTGCGTCCGGATCAATCCCGGCAACATCGGCGCGTGGTGGAAGACAGCGGAAGTCATCAAGGCGGTCAACGAGCGAGGTATTCCGCTGCGTGTTGGGGTGAACGGGGGGTCGCTGGAACGCCACCTGCTGGATAAGTATGGGTACCCCACGGCGGAAGCGCTCGCGGAGTCGGCGTTGAACGCGGTGCATGCACTTGAAGATGTCGGCTTCACCAATATGAAGGTGTCGCTAAAAGCCTCGGATGTGCATATGGCGGTGGATGCCTACTGGCTATTTGCGCAACAGTCCAATTATCCGCTCCATCTTGGCATTACCGAAGCCGGTACGGCGATGACCGGCTCCGTTAAATCGGCCATTGGGATTGGATGGCTGCTGTCCCAGGGCATCGGGGACACGCTGCGCGTCTCCTTAGCGGCCGATCCGGTGGAAGAGGTCAAGGTCGGATTTGAAATCCTCAAATCCCTGGAGCTGCGCCATCGCGGCATCAACGTCATTGCCTGTCCCACCTGCGGGCGAGTCGAGATCGATGTCGTGCGGATGGCCAACGAGCTGGAAAAGCGGCTGGGGCATATCAAGACGCCGCTGAACGTCTCCGTGCTCGGCTGCGTGGTCAACGGCATCGGTGAAGGCAAAGAAGCGGACATCGGCATCGCAGGCGGCGAGGGCGTCGGGATTCTGTTCAAGAAAGGCAAGCTGCTGCGCAAAGTGCCGTCAGAAGAATTAATGGAAACATTGATTCAAGAAGTCGAAATCTTGGCGAAGGAAAAAGAGACCGAAGACGCTGATCAAAGTGCGACTGCA
>DATFCE010000452.1:0-9433 GCA_035253365.1 Nitrospiraceae bacterium | reverse complement strand
TCGGGAAGGGGCGCGTCTTGGCGCGCCTGGGGTGGGCGGGTGAAATGTCCGTTTTGAACATCCTGACAAACTTAGACACGCACTTATTCGAGCGGATAACTTTCGTGGAAAGGAATTAGGGGTTATGGAACAGGAACGGCGGCGTGGATCGTGGTATCTGGCATCGCTCATCGTGGTGACTCTGTTGACCGGCTTTGTGGTCGGCAAAGGGTGGGATCGCACGGTGCAGGCGACTGAGACGTATGAGGAGCTGAAGACGTTCTCGGAGGTCCTCACTCAGATCCAAAAACATTATGTCGAGGAAGCCAAAGTAAAAGATTTAGTGCAGGGCGCGATTCGCGGCATGCTGTCGACCTTGGACCCGCATTCCGCGTACATGACGCCGGAGATGTACAAGGAAATTCAAGTCGAGACGAAAGGCGAGTTCGGCGGCGTCGGCATCCAAATCGGCGTCAAAGAAAATCGGCTCGCCGTGATCGCACCGATCGAGGGCACGCCGGCTCAGAAAGCCGGAATCCGCGCCGGCGACTTTATTACCAAGGTCAACGATGAAACGACGAAGGACCTCACATTGATGGAAGCCGTGCAAAAGATGCGCGGCGCGAAAGGCACGAAGGTCAACCTTACGATTCAGCGCGAAGGCGTCACGGATCCGCTGGTGTTCACGCTTATCCGCGATACGATTCGTATCGAGAGCGTTCGCTCCAAAATGTTGGACAATAACATCGCCTATATTCGCCTCACGCAGTTTCAAGAGTCCACCGGCAAGGACTTGAACAAGGCCTTGAAGCAGTTCCGCGAGCAGAAGGTGACCTCGACCATCCTTGACCTTCGCAATAACCCCGGCGGTCTGTTGACGTCCGCGGTGGAAGTGTCGGAGCAATTCGTCGGGTCGGGGAAGTTGATTGTTTCGATCAAAAGCCGCGAAGGCAAGAAGGATGAATATGTGTCGCGGGCCAAGGATCAACTGGAAGATCATCCGATGATTATTCTGGTGAATGAAGGCTCGGCGAGCGCTTCAGAGATTGTCGCGGGGGCATTACAGGATTGGGGACGGGCCGTCATCATCGGCACGACCACGTTCGGGAAAGGCTCCGTCCAGACGATCTTGCCGCTGGGCGATGGGTCGGGCCTCCGATTGACGACCGCCAAGTATTACACGCCGAAAGGGCGGTCGATTCAATCCACCGGG
The DNA here is from genome assembly GCA_035253365.1 of Nitrospiraceae bacterium. GTDB lineage: Bacteria > Nitrospirota > Nitrospiria > Nitrospirales > Nitrospiraceae > DATFCE01. The sequence goes on along the minus strand of DATFCE010000452.1, from coordinate 8,241 downwards.
ATTACTCCGGATATCGTCGTGAAGCCACAGTCGGCGGCTGCCAAGCCGGGTGAAAAAGAAAAGGAGAAGGACAAAGACAAAGATAAAGAAATCGAGGCGCGCGCGCCAAAGCCAAAAGACGCCACGCCGCCTCTGACAGGACCAAAACCCGCCGACGAGCATGCTCCCAAGAGCAATGGCGCTCTGACGGAACCGTTAGGCGAAGGATCGATTGAAGACGACGTGCAGCTTCAGAAAGCCGTCGAACTTCTCAAGACGTGGAAGATCTTTAAGGAATTGCGCCCGATCTAAATCCTCGGCGGAAGTTCAGGTCAAGGCTCCTGAGGCGTCTTGTCCTGGGCTTTCGCCGCCTCAATCGCTCTCAGCAGATTCTCCTCGGAATCGGTGAATCCCGGTAACGTTCTGAGCAGATGCGAACGGACGAGTGTTTCAAGATCCGGCAGCGTGTGGATACCGAGTTTGAAATACAAGTGTTGAACAAGCATGTCGGATAGCCCGGGCAGCCTGGTCCAAGCCATAACTTCGGGCGGAAGCGGAGTATGGAGCGCTTCATAGGCCTGAATGGCGCCGGTTTTGAGAAACTCTTCAATTTTTGCCGACAGATCACGGCCGATGCCGGGAAGTTGTTGGAGCGCACCTTGTTGCGCCACAACGGCCACATCTTTATCTAGACGGAGCAGCGTCTCAGCCCCGCGCCGATAGGCTTTGATCCGATGGGGATTCGCACGCCGGATATCGAGCAGGTCGGCCATTGACTGAAATAACACTGCCAAAACACGGTTTCGTTCGAACGGATGGTCCTGATCCATGGCCGTACTATAAGGCTGTGACCTGGTCAGGTCCAGTTTTGCGCGCCTTTATTGACAAGGCATTCGGTCGTCCCCTAGGATGACTGGACAGTGCGATCATCGATGATGGGCCGGCTAGGGACGCGGCGGTGCAGATTCAGGTCAATGGCGAGCCTCGAATAATAGCAAACGGTCTTACCATTGCGGATTTGCTGCGAGAACTGGAAATCCGTCCAGACCGCGTGGCAGTCGAACTCAACGTGCAGATTGTCGATCGTCAGGAGTTCCCACTGCGATTCCTTCAAGATGGGGATCGTGTGGAAGTCATCAGTTTCATAGGTGGTGGCAACCTCTTTGTCAGCAATAACCTCGAAACAGAACAATATGAAGGTGTCATGATGCACTCAGATACACAGAACGATCGGTTGACGATTGCTGGACGCGAATTCAAGTCTCGCTTGTGGGTGGGAACCGGCAAGTACAAGGATTTCGTCGAGACTCAGAAGGCCATCGAAGCGTCGGGGGCGGACGTGGTTACGGTGGCGGTCCGCCGCGTCAACATTACCGATCGTTCCAAAGAAAATCTGCTCGACTATATCGATCCGAAGCGATACACGATCTTGCCCAACACGGCAGGCTGTTATACGGTCGAGGACGCGCTGCGTTATGCGCGCCTGGCTCGGGCGGCCGGAGTTTCGGATCTTATTAAATTGGAGGTCCTCGGTGACGAGCGTACCCTGTTCCCCGATACGGGGGGTCTGCTCGAAGCAGCCAAAATTCTGGTGAAGGAGGGGTTTATCGTCCTGCCCTATACGAACGATGATCCGATCGTCGCCCAGAAACTTGTCGATATCGGCTGCCCTGCTGTTATGCCGCTGGCAGCGCCGATCGGGTCGGGGTTGGGCATTCGTAATCCATACAATCTGAAGATCATCCTGGAGACCGTCAAAGTTCCCATCATTGTGGACGCAGGCGTGGGAACCGCATCGGACGCGGCATTGGCAATGGAGTACGGATGCGATGCCGTGTTGATGAATACCGCGATTGCCGGCGCCAAAGATCCCCTTGCCATGGCCGAAGCGATGAAATACGCGGTCGAGGCGGGCCGGTTGGCGTATAAGGCCGGCCGAATTCCAAGAAAGTTGTATGCGACGGCCAGTAGCCCGATCGAAGGCATGCTCTGAACAATAGTGCTGAGCGATGAGTGCTGAGTAAAAAAATAAGCAATCAAGAGGCGCTGAGGAGGTTCTTAATCCGGTCATCGTCCTTGGCCCCTCAGCACTCAGCACTGTTTGACCGGGACTCAGCACTGTTCCCCATGCCCCACGTTGATTTTTCGCTTTATCTGATCACCGATCGGCACCAAACTCTCGGGCGACCTCTGGTTGATGTGGTCGATCGAGCTTTGCACGCCGGAGTCAGGGCTGTTCAGCTTCGGGAAAAAGATCTCGACACGCGCGCCTTGCTTCAATTGGGCGAAGAGTTACGCTCACTCACGCGCGAGCGTAAGGCCTATCTCTTCATCAATGATCGAGTCGATTTGGCGATGGCGATTGGAGCCGACGGCGTGCACCTGCGCGCCGATAGCGTTCCTGTTGCCGTCGCGCGCCGGCTGGTCGGGCCCGATCGATTTGTCGGGATCTCGGCGCACTCCGCGGACGAAGTGACAGCGGCCGAGGCGGACGGCGCAGACTTTGTGGTGCTCGGTCCCATCTACGACACACCCTCCAAACGCCCCTACGGAGATCCCATCGGCCTTCGCCCGCTCCAAGATGCCAATCGCCGCTGTACCATCCCGATTTTTGCGATCGGAGGCATGACCGCATCACGGATCGGTGAAGTGCGGCGGGCCGGCGCATTCGGCGTGGCGGTTATCTCTTCGATTTTGTCCGTGCCGGAAGTGGAATCCGCGACACACCATCTTCTCGATATGCTCACGTCCCGAGCCGACTATGTGTGACGCGCCGCGCATCGTGCATCATCGCTTCGCGTGGCGGAGTTGACCCCCTTCAAGAGTCGGTGATAAAATTTGCTCAGTTGTCGCGATTCTTTTTTAGCTTTGCGTTTTTCGAGATATGATGAATGGCTGATTCAAAGCGGAATCCCAGCCGACTCAGCTCTCTCCGTGACTCGGTCAAGAAGATCACCGAACGTTTGTCAGACGGAGACTCAGACGCCGTGAAAAAAAACGACGAATACAGCCGAGAAAATGAAAAGCTTCAGATTCAAATCCAATCGATGCAAGAGGAGCTTCGCCAATTGCATCACTCCCGCTATCAACTCGAACAGGCTTCGAAGCAGAATGAAAAGCTTGCGGCGACTTTGCAGGAAGCCAAGGCGCAAATCGAAGCGCTTCGAGCCGAAGTAGATAAACTCACCGCCCCGCCATCGACCTACGCCATTTTTTCCAGCCTCAATACCGATGCGACCGCGAATGTGTATGTCGCCGGTCGCAAAATGAAGGTGAATATTCATCCCTCGATCAAGGCGAAAGAGCTGCGCAAAGGGCAGGAGGTCATCCTGAACGAGGCGTTTAACGTCATTGAGAGTCGTGGATTCGACGGCCAGGGCGAAGTGGTTCGTTTAAAAGATACGCTGGAAGGCAAGCGCGCCCTCGTCACGCTGCACTTTGATGAGGAAAAGGTGGCCGAATTGGCGGAGCCGCTCACGCACATGCGGCTGAGCGTCGGCGATCATCTGCTGTATGATCCTCGATCCGGGTATGTCATTGAGAAACTCCCGAAGTCCGAGGCCGAGGAATTGGTCTTGGAGGAAGTGCCTGATGTGGATTATGAGCATATCGGGGGCCTGGAGAAAGAGATCGAACAGGTTCGCGACGCCGTCGAACTGCCGTTCCTGCACCCGCAATTATTTGCCGAACACAAATTGAGTCCCCCGAAGGGCGTGCTGTTGTATGGTCCCCCGGGATGCGGGAAAACCTTGATTGCCAAGGCGGTCGCCAATTCTATCGCGAAGAAACTCGGGCATCTCACCGGCAAGGAGATGCGGAGCTTTTTCCTTCACGTGAAAGGCCCCGAACTGCTGAATAAGTATGTCGGAGAATCGGAACGCCAAGTCCGCGAGGTTTTCAAAAAAGCGAAGGAGCGAGCGGCGGACGGCTATCCGGTGATCGTCTTTTTCGATGAAATGGACGCCCTGTTTCGAACACGCGGCACGGGCATTTCATCCGACGTCGAGTCCACCATCGTGCCGCAGTTTCTTTCCGAAATCGACGGGGTCGAGCGTCTGCGTAACGTCATCGTCATCGGCGCGAGCAATAGGCAGGATCTCATCGATCCGGCCGTCCTCCGCGCCGGCCGCTTGGACGTCAAAATTAAAATTTCACGGCCGGATATGATCGGAGCCCGGGAGATTTTCTCCAAATACGTGATACAAGATCTGCCGTTCGCCGAGGAAGAATTAGATCGCCATGCAGGCGATCGCCGTGCTCTCGTGGAACGGTTGGTCGGGTTGACGGTAGATAATATGTATGCGACCACCGAGGAAAATAAGTTCCTCGAAGTGACCTATGCCAACGGAGAAAAGGAAACGCTCTATTTCAAAGATTTTGCCAGTGGCGCCTTGATCGAAGGCATTGTGGCTCGCGCGAAGAAATACGCGGTCAAGCGAGCCATTGCCAACGAAAAGCGAGGCCTCAAGGGCGAGGATTTCATTCGCGCGATTCGAGAGGAATTCAAAGAGCACGAAGATCTGCCGAATACCACGAACCCGGATGACTGGGCCAAGATCGCCGGCAAAAAAGGCGAGAAGATCATTCATGTGCGGACCATCACCGCCGGGTCGACCGAGTCCCGGCAGATCGAGACCATCAGCACCGGTCATTATTTCTAAGGGTATGGTGCGCGTGCACTGAACGCCGATGGATACCTTTTTCAGCAGCCTGTTCAGGGAGGGAGAGTGATTTCACAACGCGTCCTCGGCACGGAAACAGAATTCGGCATTGCTGTCCGCGATCCAGAAGCCTCCGACCCCGTCTCGAACTCTCTTCAGCTCATCGGACATTATCCTTCGTTACCCTCTCCTCAAGCCATCTGGGACTACGAGAATGAAAATCCTCTGCTGGACATCCGCGGGTTTGAAGCGGAAGGCGAGCGTGAGCGCCCCGGCCCTGATTACAATCGCCTGCTGAACAAGGTTTTGGCCAATGGCGGCCGTTTGTATGTAGACGGCGCGCACCCCGAATACTCCACGCCCGAATGTACCAATCCGCGCGAACTGATCGCGTTCGAGCGCACCGGAGATCGTATTCTGGCCGAGTGCCTGCGGGCTATGAACCGTGCGCGAGGGGGCGAGAAGTTTTCGCTGTACAAGAACAACACGGACGGCAAAGGCAATAGTTACGGCTATCATGAAAATTATTTGCTGAGCCGGTCGGTTCCTTTCGATCGTATCGCCCGTCTGCTGACGCCGTTCTTTGTCACTCGGCAGATTTTTGCCGGATCGGGCAAGGTCGGCGCCGAGAATCAAACCACCTCGGCTCATTACCAAATTTCCCAACGCGCCGACTTCTTTGAATGCCTGGTGGACCTCAACACGATGGTCAAGCGTCCGATCATCAATACCCGTGACGAACCACACGCCGACCCGGCCAAATATCGACGATTCCACGTGATAGTCGGCGACGCCAACATGGCGGAGCTCTCGACCTATCTCAAGCTGGGGACGACTGCGATTGTCATGGATTTGCTTGAAGGTGGAGTGGAGATCGCCCAGGTCGAGTTGGACGATCCTGTCCGCGCGATGAAGGAAGTCTCCCGCGATCTGGACGTCAAGAAAACCTTGAAGCTCGCCGACGGCAATGTCACCTCGGCCATCGGCATCCAACGGGCATACCTCAAGGCGGCGATGGATTTCTTTGCCTGCCACGAGTTGAATCAAGTGACGAAAGATATTCTGGTGCGTTGGGAAGAAGTCTTGGATAAGCTGGAACAGGATCCCATGCTGTTGGTCCGGGATCTAGATTGGGTGGCCAAACGGCATATGATCAGCTCGTACATGGATCGCAAGGGGTGTGGGTGGAATGACCCGCGGGTATCTTTGCTGGATCTTCAATATCACGATGTCCGGCCGGAGAAGGGATTGTATTACACGTTGGAACGAAGCAATTTGATCGATCGGTTGCTTCAGGACAGCGAGATTGCGAAAGCGGAGCACACGCCCCCGCCGGGCACTCGGGCCTATTTCAGAGGCCATTGCCTCAAGAAGTTCGGACGCGAACTCTACGGCGCCAGTTGGACCTCCGTGCTATTCGATGTGGGCAACACCACCATCAAAAGGATTCCCTTGATGGACCCTCTACGTGGAACCGAGTCGCTGACGCGCGAGCTGTTGGATGGATCCGACTCGGCGGAGTCATTACTTGCCAAATTGACCGCCTGATGCTCCCTGCCGGCCCGCGCCATCGAGTCCTATGCGGCGCACAGTGTTGGATGAACCAATTAAAGGAGAAAGGCCGTGTCTATCTTTTCAGTCTTCCCTGACGACGGTGGTTCGAGTTTCTTCGATTATCTGGTGCAGCAACGTCCCGATTTGATGCCGTCCGCGCGCGAGTGGTTGACCGGCTCGCCGTCTCAAGGGTTCGGGGAACAGAAGTGGTCTCATATTCCGCCGCCGCCTCACGGCACCACGGTATTGGCTATCAAGCATCAAGACGGCGTCGTAATCGCCGGGGACCGGCGCGCGACGGAAGGGTTTCAGATTGCCGGCCGCCAAATGGAAAAGGTCTTCAAAATCGATGCGCATTCGGCGATGGCGATTGCCGGGACGGCCGGACCCGCCGTCGAAATGGCCAAGCTCTTTCAAACGGAACTGGAGCATTACGAAAAGCTGGAAGGCATTCAACTCTCGACCGAGGGCAAGGCCAATAAGCTCGGGCAGATGGTCAAAGCCAACCTGCCGATGGTCTTCCAAGGCCTGATCGTCATCCCTATTTTCGCCGGCTACGATCACCGGCGGAAGGAGGGACGGATTTTCAAATATGATATTACCGGCGGACGGTACGAAGAATCGGAATATCATTCCATCGGCTCGGGCGGAAAAGACGCGCGCAACACGATCCGCGAACATTACCGGAAACGCTTATCGGAAGAGGAGGCCCTGAAGATCGCCTTACTCGCCCTCTACAATGCGGCGGAAGAGGACGTGGGCACCGGAGGGCCGGATCTCATACGCGGCATATATCCCACCGTCAAAGTCGTCAATGAAGATGGAATCACTAACGTCAATGACGATCGGATCAAATCGGTCTATGCCGCGCTGATTGAGACTCGAGGGAAGGAGGTCTGACATGCCGTTGCCGTACTACGTCTCACCCGAACAGATGATGCAGGACAAGGCGGAGTACGCCAAGAAGGGCATCGCCAAAGGTCGATCGATCATCGCCATGGAGTATGCGGACGGCGTGCTGCTCGTCGCCGATAATCCCAGCGCCTCGCTGTATAAGATTTCCGAGATCTACGACAATATTGCGTTCTCAGGGGCCGGCAAGTACAGCGAATTTGAAAACCTTCGCAAAGCGGGCATCCGGCATGCGGACTTGAAGGGCTTCATGTACAGCCGGGAAGACGTGACCGCCCGCTCTTTGGCCAACGGCTATTCGCAAAGCCTCGGCACGATTTTCAGCCAGGAGCTTAAGCCGCTCGAGGTGGAAATTTTGGTCGTGGAGGTGGGTGATCCGGGCCGCCCCAATGAAATGTATCGGATCTCGTTCGACGGCAGCATTTTCGATGAACGCGGGTTTGCCGTGATCGGTGGAAAGAACGAGGCGCTGCAGACCTATTTGAAGGAACGTAAGTCCGACACGCCCGCATTGAAAGCAGCCCTCGGCCTGTGCGTGAACGCGTTGGAGAATGTCACCGGCCAAAAACTGCCCTTCGAGGGCCTTGAAGTCGCCGTCCTCGACCGGACTCGCGTCGGACGAAAATTTCGCCGTATTGCTTCTTCGGAATCCCGCCAAATCCTCTCGTAAGCGTATACCGGAAGCGGATGGCGCCGGTGAGTTTGAAACCGTGTCGAGCGCCGCGTATCTGCGCCGGTTGAAGAAAGCCCCATGCCGGTGTATGCTGAAAGCGATCGCGATGTGATGTGTTGTGCTCATGCGACATCGTATCTTCGGACTAGAGAACGAGTACGGGCTGATCTTCTCGCCGAACGGGCGCATTTACCTGCCGATGGAGAAGGTACTCGGGTACATCTTCGAGGGCCTCATTCCCAATAGCTGGCCGTCCAATGCCTTTTTGGTAAACGGGGCGCGATTTTATCAGGACACCGGCTGCCATCCCGAGTACTCCACGCCTGAATGCGACAGCATTCTCGATCTCGTCGTCCATGACAAAGCCGGTGAGCGCTTGCTGGAGGCGTGCCTGCCGGCCGCCGAAGAGCGACTCCGCGAGGAAGGCCTGTCCGGAGAGATTTATATCTTCAAGAACAACAC
>DATFCE010000451.1:0-30365 GCA_035253365.1 Nitrospiraceae bacterium | reverse complement strand
CGATAGCCACTTTCTCAGCTTCCTGAATAAACGCACAAACAGTGCTGACGTCTGAACCGTTTTCAGCATAGCTTTGAGCCAACCGAAGGAGACTAGTTGCCAATTGGTCCCCATGTGACTTTGGCTGTGCTTGCCAAAGTTTACGCCGCACATCGACTGCTTCTTGAAAATATTGTTGTGCCTCAACCATATGACCCTGGGATTGCTGTAACCTCGCCATGCCGTCTAATGTATTTGCCAATTTTCACGCCTGCGGACCCTTTCACCAGAGTGCCGATTTTCTTGACGGCAAGTTCAGTCTGGGCTATGGCTTCCTTATTCAATATTTCCTTTGGAGGCGAGAGGCACTGAACCTTGCCGGTTGGTCCATCGAATGTCACAGGTTGTCGCTCGGGCGGCTCAAGGGCACAAGAAAAATTCAATAGCATGCAAATGATTACAAGCGTTTTTGACGAGGGTAGGTGTCTCATGGTTATCCCTTTTTGTTCCAGCAAAAGTCCCTCACAAGGTCTTCAAATATTCCACCAGCGCATCTTTGTCTTTCGCGGTCAGCTCCGTCCCGTACGTGTGCCCCTGATTCCCGCTGCCGCGTTCACGTATGTCGTAGCGCGTGCCGATGCGTTGAGCTTCCTGACCTGACGCCACGAAGCCCACCTTGGTTTGATCGTAGACGTCGTAGCCGCGATAGAATATCTTCGGTCGTTTGTCGACCGGCTCCAGTAGATCACGGAGCGTGGGCACGGAGCCATTGTGCAGATACGGCGCGCGCAGCCAAATGCCGTCGAGAAACGCCGCGATGTAGCCGCTGGGGTTCTCTTCGACGAGACCTTTTCGCTCGATGCCCATGTCGGTGACGACTTTGTTCGCCTCGAGCGCCGCCTCCTTGCTCCAGGTGTCCAGCCGGCCGCGATCCGTGCCGACCTCATCCACCGGGACGCGTGTGCCGGTGCGCTCACTGGCGTGACATCGCGCGCACGCCTTCTCGAACACTGATTTTCCCCCGGCGGCCTTTGGTTGATCGATCGGAAAGGGGTATTTGGGCGCTTGATAATTTCCGAGATACTCCTCGAACCATTTAATATGTTCTAAGAACTCCTCCTTTCTGTGCGGTGCGGCCCCGAGCACGCCTAATGCTGAGTCGATAATCACCGAGCGGGCGTCGTGGCTATCACCCGCGAGATTCATGAGATGGCCCTTCTCGGGCTTGTACTTGTTCAGATTCCAGAGCGAGGGCATATCGGTCGGGCCGATGCTGTTGTCCATCGGAAACTTGATCATAAAATACTTAGTCAGGTTCATCGCGTCGTCGCGCCCACGACCCCACTCGGGAAGGTCTGTCCGATAGATCCAGGCGAACTGTTGTTCGCGCTCGAGCAATCGCTTCTTGGTGATCGGGATAAGGATGAAGCGGTAGATCATCCGGTCGAGCAACGACAAATCCGCCACGAGTCGAATTTCGCGCATCACGTTGTCCGCATTGAAACGAGGATCTTTCGCGCAGTCGATCATGAAACGGAAGAACGCCTCCAGATTCAGGGTGTGGTTGGGACCGGTCGGCACGAACGTCGGATTCTCGTCCGGCTTGGAGCGGTAGCTCGCGGTGTGGCAGGCCGCGCAGGTATTGGCGACGCGAGGAAAGCCGATGACTTTCTTCGTGAAGCCGATCGGCATTTCCTGTCCCTGCTCCCAGTTAACGCCGAGCGCGGCGTACCCGCCGGGTCCGGGCAACTTCTCGGGAAACATGCGCGGCAATACGTACCAAATCCAGTAGGGGACTCCGGCGTCGTGCTCCGCCCCGATCGAGCCGTATTTGAAACGCATGTCCGGTGTGGCAGTCACCCAATCCGGTTGGGGTTCCTCGCGAAAGAATTTGTACCAGCCGACGACGGCGCCCACACCGACCAACACCACAAGGATGAGGAGGATCACTTTGATCGTGCGCCATCCGCCTGTTTTTTCCGTCAGCATGGTTCCTTTCCGAACAAACTGTCTTCTGTCCTGTTAGAAGGTCTTCAAGAATTCCACGAGCGCGATTTTTTCATGAGTCGGCAACTCAGTCCCGTACGGCTTTCCTTCGTGCCCGGTATTGGCGTTGCCGGGGATCCGGGTCTCAAACTTGAAATACCCCCGTCCATTTTCTTCGGCGACGGTCGAGATGAAGCCGACCTTGTCGCGATCGTATACGTCGTAGCCGCGATAAAAAACGGCGGGACGGCGTGAGCCGGGTTCGAGTAGATCACGCAGGGTCGGCACCGAGCCGTTGTGTAGATACGGTGCGCGTAACCAGAGTCCATCGAGCGGCATGTTGGCGTACCCATAGGTCTTTCGGAAGTGTGAGAACCGTTCATCGGGATCGGCCGTACCGGCATATAAGAGATTTTGATTGACGGCGAGATCGTAAGTGTACGAATCCAGGCGGCGCCGATCGGTCCCGATGTGCTGGATCGGCGTGACCTTGCCGACATCCGGACCGTCAAAGTTCCGGCCCCCGGCCCCATGGCAACTCGCGCAATACCGCGCGTAGATCGCGGCGCCTTGAGCGGCCAACGTCCGATCGATGGCATAGGGATAGGCCGGGGGCTCGCGGGTCAATAGCCAATCTTCAACGCGCCGGATGCGCTCGCGATCGAGGGTCGGGGGTGTCGCGCCGGTCCCGAAGGCCGCGCTGCGGTTGCGTTCCTCCACCTTGGTATTGTTTCCGTCCCAATGCAGCTGCATCTGCTTATCTTTGCGAGGCGCTTGCAGCCAGATGGATGGAAAGTCGGTGACTCCCGTCAGCTCGGAATCCGGGGACCGGTCGGTCGGGAAATTAAATAGCGCCTTCGCGGAGCCGAAGGTGTCCACTCGGCCGGGACCCCATTCCGGCCGGCTCAACATCACCGCGAACCGGCTTCCCAAGGTCAGCAGGCGATCCCGCATGAGATAAATCGCCAGCGGGTAGACCAGATAGTGATCGAGCGGATCGAGGTTGCCGCCGAGTCGTTGCACTTCGGGAATAATCCAGTCCGGCGAAAACTTCGCGTCCTTCGCGCACGCGAACATGAATTTTTCAAACGTCATGAGGTCGACGGTATTCGCCGGCATGCCGGTGATGAGCCGCGGCGCGCTCTCAACGGAATCACGAACGGTACTCGTATGGCAGACGGCGCAATTGAGAAAGACGCGATCCATTCCCATGTGCCGCCGTTTCGAGAGGCCGACCGGCAGCTCGCGCCCGTCTTCATAGAGAAAGCCCAGCGTTTGGTATTCGCGACCGGGGAACCGTTTCCCGCCGGGCAGCTTGTCTTCGCACACGCGCGGCAGGGCTTTCCAGATCCAATAGGGGAAGCCGGACTCACGTTCGCCGCCCGTGGACCCGTACTTGAAGTGCTCTTCGATGTCGGCGTAATCCACCGGCGTGTCCCGCCCGAATCGCCATGCAAGCGCGGCTAATGCCGCCAACAGCGCCAGCACAAGGACTAATATGATAATTCGACAGATCGGCCACCCGGCATGGTTCTCTCGCGTTGATGTCCACAGTTGATAGTCATCGCCCATATGCGCTCCCGTTTCTGCCGGCCATGGTGGCGGCTGCGCTCGTCGGCATGGCGTCCGGCATGATGAAGTCTGGCGGCTCTTGAGCCGGCAAGCATTCGCGGAGGCTGTCGTACTCCTGCGTGATGAAGTCTCCCGGATGAGGAGGCTGATCGCCGGCGTCTTTCAGCAGGCCGGCGGCGTACTGCGTGAGCATGGCCAGATCGGGATGGCCGGCCCATTGCTCGGGGGTCACGTCGAGCCGGCGCAGCGCCGTGACCGGAGGCATGGGCGTTTCCGGCCGATCAGAGCTGCGCACCCGCCACATTTCCAATCGAAAGAAGATGCGCGGCGCGCAGTGACGGATTTTAGCTCGGACCTCATCCGGAGAGCCGTGCAGAAAATTCGGAGGGAAGGTGTCTTCCCCCCGATGGCATTTGGCGCAGTAGTGATGAAACGGCCGCAGCTCCGGCACCGTCTCCTGAGCACCGGCGGTCGGGACAGCGAAGTCGGGCGGGCCGGCGGCGACGTCGGCGATGGCGTCCGGCATCCCGTCATCATCGGCACAGCACCACGTTAACCGAGGCATGTGTAGATGCGCGTACAGAGCTTCCATGATAGCCGCGCGCCGGAACGGCCGATCTGAAAAGACATCGGAGCCATTGGCCAGTGTTTCGCGCGCCATGACGTCGATGGCCTGCTCGACAGCGGAAAAGTCGTCGAGCATTGTGAGGACGGCGCTGCCGGAATAGCCGGAGGATTCGTGGCCAAACGATGGACCACTCATCTGAAAGCTGATCTCGTTGACGGCATTTCCATCCACCCGGCGGGCATGGAGCCGACTGTGCCGTTGCGCCGGCTCCAGGCGGCCTTTCACGCTCGCACGATTACCGGATATTCCGCCGCGCACGATGTCGAGATCGCCGATGTCGCCACTGTCACTGAAGGACAGATGATCGATGGCACCGCTTTGTATCTTGCCGCCGCTCACATAGATCGCGCCGTCCATCGCGAAGCTTCTGCCTGATCCGCCCGCCCGATCCGGTGGGACACAGTGAAAGATCAGGCGCTCAATTGAACCGCGACGGCCGCGCGGGTTGAATACACATTGCGCCTCATACTGCCGCGCAGGTCCGCCGGACGTAGAAGCCTGCTGAAACAGGTGAGCATCCAACCGCCGAATGTCCGGCTCGGCAAGAAAGCCCGCCAAGCCTTCGATGACATGCTGAACGCGCTCGTTCCCTTCCGTAACCGACCACGTCGCGAGAGGGCTGCGCGGGACAGTCGGCTCGAACAGAGAGCGATGCGTAAATCGCTCGCTTCCGCCTTCGGAGGCGACGGTCTGCATGTATCCCGCGCCCGGTGTGGTGGTACGGAAAAACTCGAACGGATTCCGGTTCGGAATGTCCGGATTCGGTATCAGCAGGCCCTGAGGCCATTTCTCCTTCCAGCCTTTCAAGAAGCGAGGCGCGAAATCATCGACGAACCGGGATGATCCGGTCTCGAAGCCGCGCGCCCCGCTGAGGCGATACTGAAGAACGAAGCGCAGGAGATCGGCACGGCACTCGATCGAGGGGCGAGACTCTCCTCGCTCGCATCCCTGCTGCCACAGCAATTGCGAGACGGACATTTCGTTGGCACGGTCGGTCGCCTCATCCAGCGCATTGGGAATATCGATGCCTTGATGAATCGGAAACCGGTACAAATCCCGCCGTTCGGCTTGAATTAACGTAGCGATCTTAGGATTGGCGTTGGTTTCATCCCACAGGGGCCTGGCGAAAATTGCGCTATGGTTCTGATGGCAGGCCGTGCAGACGGCGCGATTGGCATAGAGAACGGTCGGCGTCCCGCCCGGCCGATAGTCCCTGACGACCTGGAACTCAAAGCGCCCCGCGGCTTCGTTGTAACTGATCACTTCGATGATATTCGCCTTTTCTTGATAACCTACGAACATCCGGTCTTTGAGCAGCAGACCCGATGAGCCGGCGTGGAGCGGCGGCTCGGTATCGACGCCTAACACCGCTCTCGGATATTTAAAAAAATCAGGCCGCGCGGCGTGCCGTTGCAGCGAGCGGTTCAGAGGGATCAACACGCGCTTGAGCGGCGAGCGTGACGGCTCCGCGTCGAGTTGTCTCTCAATCTTTTCGACCAGAGCCGTGAACGGAACGGGAACCTTGTAGACGAGCTTGTCGCTATTCGATTCGGTCACGAGATAGTCGAACAGCGATCGCCCAACCGGCGGTAAATTGGTTCCCGGGTCTTTGGGGTCCACGGCCCACACCGGGCCCCTTTGGGCGGAATCCGCTGCGACCTTGGACAGTGTCGCCGGCGTCTCGCGACCGCACGCAGTCATAAGGAGCAGCGACCCGAGGAGAAGCGTACGAACCGGCGAGACCCAAGCCATACCTTTATGAGAGAGGACGTCCATCGCCGACCAGGAGACTATTTGGCCTTGGCCGTCATGCGCTGCGGTCCGACCCAACAGTCTTCGTTGACTGTGCCGGATGAGTTGAACGCATCGGTCTCTTTGTCGGCGATGTCTTTGTTGTAGAGCGTGAAGTTGAGCACGAACGCGCGTTTCATGTACGCGCGCCCGAGATAAAAGCCGGGACGAACCATACGAATCTCGTCCCGAATCTGAAGCCCTTCGCGTCCGGCGAGCGCGTCCGGCATGTCGCGGTATCCTGGGATATCGTCGGTGAAGGCGTAGTCGATGATGATGGATTCGCGGCGACCGTCGAGCAAACTCTGTCCGCAGTACAATTTGGCGGGAAACAAAAGCCAAGCGTCCTTCCCATCGATCTCGATCTTTTGAATGGAACCGATGTCATCCCCCAGAATCGGTTTCAGAACTGCGAGGTCATTGATGCGGTTTCGAAGCACCCGCTCGTTTCGATCAAAGACCTTGCCTTTCCAAACCACCTCACCCAACTGTTCGAGTTTGGCCGATTTGAAATTGACGACGCGTCCCTTGAAGCCGCCGCCCATGATCTCGGCCACTCGCGCTTGGCGGCTACTGCCCTTGGGAAAGATAATCCGGCCTTCGAAGGCGCCGTCGGGGATCGGTCCCGCGGTCAACCGCGCGTAGATTTGATCGACTTCCTCCTGTGTAGCGGCTTCCAGGTTGGCTGGTGTGATTTTCATGAGATCCGCAGGCGCGAGCGGCAGCTCATGCTCAAGCCGGGCAAAGTCCGCCTTGCTGACATAGCCTTCGCCGCTTGATGGCGCGAATTTGATGTCCGGCGGTGAGGAGTCGCGATTGCAGGCCGCCAGGAGCCCGGCGCAAACCCAGAAGGCAAGAAGTAATCCGGGTCGTTTCATCATGGGTCCCATCCTTGTGTGTGGTCTCAGAGTGTCGCTAAAAACGCGATCAAGGCATTCTTGTCTTTGTCCGAGAGATCCTCGCCGAACCGATGCCCGTCGTTTTCCCTCAGGGCCAGGCTGTTGCTGTAAATATCCCGCAGGCCTCCCGCGGCGCTCACGATCAGCGTGGGGTTCGCCAGCAGACGATTGGCCGTATCCTGGAGCGTAGCCGCGACCTGCTCGCCTTTCTGAGCGCCGTACCGGGCCGTATATTTGGCCTTCAATTTGCCGAAATTCACCTTCGAGGCGACCAGGTCATCGATAAATTCCTTGTGGCGGAAATTGCCGATGCGCGAGGACGGCGTGCCTTTCGGAAATACGACAATCCCATCCACAAACTTCTCCAGCCCTCCATCTGTGAGCTTGGGGAAGAGCCGGATTACGACTTCTTCGTCGAACATGGTGATCTTCGGGATGCGGGTATTCGGGTAGAGCAGGTCCTTCATCGAGGCCTTATAGAGCTCATATCGGCCTTTGACGCTGGGATCGAACGGCACGCAGGCAGGCGGGCGGCTCAGCGGCGTGTCATCGGAGTTCACGTACGGGGAATGATAATGGGGATCGTCGGGACCGCCGCAGACTTCCGGGCCGATGGCGTTGTTATGCATGAACGGCGCGTACGCCCAGACGTTCAGCAGCGAAATGTTCCGGTAATAGCCGCGCCCGCCGTCGGCCGGTTCTTTAATGTTGGGATCCGGCGACTTGGCGCGCAAATTTTCGGATCCATACTCGGCCCAGACATGGCCGTCCATATGGTTGGAATGCAGGGCGCGCGCTTGGTGCGTCCCGACTTCCGAGACGGGCGTGAGGCGATCGTTCCCAAGCCAATCGATCCGCAGGCCTTTGTCTTTCGGGTCCTTTGAGACCTCGCGAAAATTTCGGGCCGTAAAGGGCTCCGGCTGGCTTGAGTGACACCGTGCGCAATTCTGCGCAAACACTATCTTTCCGCGATCGACCGATCCCGCGCCGAATTCCTTCTCCAATTGCTCCACCAGATCGCGCACGTCGTTCAGCCCTCGGGCCTTGTAGAGATCAGCCGGTCTGGCCGAGAGAAGGAAATTGACGACATCGTCCAACCGATCTTCGATGGCGCGGAATTGCGCGCAGTCGCGCCGCGCTTGCCCGATATCGAAGGGCGTCTGGCCGAAGTTGCGCTGCGTATGATCCACCTGCCGCAAATCCGTTAAATGATTGACCCAGGCTTCTTCCGAGCAGCTGCCGATGTTGAAATAGACGCGCTGAACCGCTTCGCGGTCGCCGATGCTGTCCTCGCCGCCTTTGAGAATGTGGCGGACCTGCTCCGTCTGCTTGCTTCGCTGCCAGCATTTGCCGCTCTTGCCCGGCTCGCACCAGCACGACCGCTCATCCGCGCCCGCGGGACATTGGGCGGCCTTCCGCCATTTGACGACCTCTTCTGAGAAGTGCGGGCGTCGCGGAATATTGATGATGGCATTCATCGTGCCGGGATTGTTGACCTGATCGGTGGGAACCGCCGATGTGTCTACCGTGCCGGGGCGCGCATGCGCAAAGACCTGATACTCGATCGTATCCGGCGACATGCCGGATCCTAAGATTTGCGAGAAGCGACCGTACTGGTTGCCCACGGTCCCGGAGAGGTTTTCCCGTTTGGGGTTGGCTGGATCTTTAGGTGGATTGAGCGGGTCGAAGGCGATGTGGCAGGCGCCGCAGGCCATCCCGATCCGGAACGGTGGCTCGATGGAGCCATCCATCAGGCGACTGAAGGGCGGCTGGGTCGGATCGCTACGGCTTGCCAACCGTTCGCTATACCCGGTCCACGTGTCGAGTCGACCTTTGTTGAGCTTGGCCCATTGCGCCTTATTGAATTTCGGGTTGGGGAATTTGCGCAGTCCCATGGCGCCCGTTGATGTGCCGAATTCGAGATCGCAGGCCGACTGGCGCAAGGCCGGCGATCCATGCGGATCCCCCGGCGCCGGC
Organism: Nitrospiraceae bacterium; assembly: GCA_035253365.1. Lineage (GTDB taxonomy): Bacteria > Nitrospirota > Nitrospiria > Nitrospirales > Nitrospiraceae > DATFCE01. The sequence continues at coordinate 21,533 of DATFCE010000451.1, read as the reverse complement.
GCGGCATCCTTGAAGTCGCACGCCGGATCCCGGTATCCCGGCTTGCCGACAGACGACAGAAGTTGATCATCGCCCGGACAATAGTCGAACCCATACGTCTCGTCATAGCTCTTCGCCGGGCAGTTGGGATCGCCGGGCTTGCAGCAGTCCGGGTCATTGATCAATCCCCACACGGCGAAGCGCTTATCGCGCGAGGCGGCGTTGAGCACGCGGTACCAGTCGATCACGACCCCCAACCGTTGTTGGTACACGTACGTGAAGAATCGGGCGTTGCCCGCCGTCGCCTTGAACCAAATTTCCGCGCCGGCAAGCTCGGATTCGTTGAGATTGCCGCCGCCGTAACGAAAGTCGGCATGGTGAGTGCCTTGCGGCGGCGACGATGAGAGCGCCGTGTCGGTGCTGTGAACGACGGTGCCAAGACCCACACACAGAACGATCCCCACGACCACAGATACATGCTTCATCCCTGCCTCCTCGTCCTGGTGGCGCCGGCCGACGCATGGCGCCACATGATGACATCACACTTTCTCCGTTTTGGGTCTCTTCGGATCGGTTCTGATGCCGGTGTGCCGGCGCCATGGCGGTTTCCCGTTAGATGGCGGAATATTGGTAATGTTGAGATAGTCTTCGACCTGCTGATGGAACAATTCGAGCGGCGTCAGTTTGTGGGTCTCGACGTCTTTCTTCCATCGATCCTTCCAAAGGTCTTTCCCGCAAATCTGTTGGATGATGTGCGACCCCAGCATGCGATAGCTTTCAAATTGCGACTCGCTGAACCACTGATCGCCCGTCGATTCGTGCGGAAATCCGGGATTGGCTTGGGCATAATTGAAGATATCCATCGGTTCGTCATCGTCGCAGAGCGCCGGTTTGATATAGATCAGGACGCCGTCGGGCTCGGGGTTAGCGGAATCCAATTCAGAGTACTTAATGGTTCCGATCGCGCAGTATTTCGGAATGTCGACCGCCGTCTTCTTCCGCTTGTTCTCCGGAGGGTAGATGCGGACTTTTTGCAATGTGATTGGAATTCCCAGATCGATGCGGATTTTCCGGATCGCATTCCCGAGGTCGTCAAACGCGCCTTCGGGGTCCCGTCCCGAATCGATGGCGAGGATAAATCGGCAATGGCGCAGCACCATTTCATACAGGCCGAGGTTTTCGAAGTGTCCCCCGTCGGACAGGTACACGTACTTGTAATCATCGTTGGTCAATCCCAGCGCCTCGTAGATCATGGGCACGATCGAAAACTGGGGGCTGGCTTTGCTGAACGTCTTGTCGCCGGCCTTGCCGGGATTACCCAGCCACCACCCGAGACGAACGTTGAAGAGCGTCATGAGAAGCGTGACGACGGAAGAGGAGTGATAGCCCATGTTCGGACTGGCCGCGGCGCCGGAGATGCCGATGGCCGTCCCGAGCTTGATGCTTCCCCCTTTCTTGCTCTTGCCGTAGTCCTCGGCCCGCCGATAGCCGAGTTGCCAGTTGCCGACGTGCAGAGGAGTGACCGTAAAGGATTCAGCTTTCCGTTCCTGCCATGCCAGCCGTTCCTTGCTCTTCCCGACCAGATTGAGCGCAATATTGACCACGTGCAGGAGTCGGGGTGACGACGTGGGAGAGGGCGCTTGAGGCGCCAGCTTGTACATTTCAATATTGTCCTCGGGATCGAAGCCGGTAAAGGCGTTCGGATTACGCGCTTCGTTGGAGGCGCCGAGGTAGGCGCGAATTAAGCGGTTGCGATAGAGCGAATGCAACGAGAATTTATTCACGTTGGTAAAGATTGACATTGGGATGACGATAAGAATGAGCAACCAAGCCAATTTCACCAGCGCCCAGCCGTCGGTATGGTAAAGGACCGTCTGATAGCTGCTGGGCTTGGCGGCCGGCACGGTTACCATGTCGGGCCAGATCCGCATGACCTCACCTGTCAGCAGAGCCAGACACGCCGCGATAAATATAAGTGCGGCGGGAGCCGCTATAATCGGAGCTAACGTCAGCGCGACTGTCGTCCATTGTGCTTTCGCGACCTCGTCCGACGTGGCGGCACTCTTGGCGCTGTAGCCAAGCAATAAACTGATTAAGCCGGTCGCGCCGCCGATGGATCCGAGAATCGCGGGCCACTCGAGCAAGAGCGGCGGAAGAAAAAGGACGATTGAGTTGAGCCCGATCCATCCGACAGCCGCGATGAGAATCCATGCGCTTGACCGCGCCCACCACTCGCGATCCTCGTCGCTGGTCCGGCGGCTGGCCAACCCCACGTAGAGAGCGCCTGCAATAAGAAAGGAGAACAGCAACATTGGAGCGGCCAAGCACGTGTACACGAGAATGTGCCGTTCGTCGGACGGGGTCGGAAAAATCTTGATCGCGAGCGCCCATGTGGTCAGCCCTCCCGCCGCGCCGGACACGATGATGGCGCTCAGTCCAAAAACGCGATACGCGCGCCAAAATTGGCATATCGCAATTCTTCGGCTGGGAACCTGTTTGCCGGGCTTGCCGACGAGGAGAAAGCCCATCGCCATTGCCCACCCGAGCACATGCACGAGCACGCCGATCGCGAGAAACACCACGAGCGGCTCTCCGGTGAGAACGCCGCCGATCAGCGGAAGTTGCTTCACTGCCCCGGCCTCCAAGTTCCGAATCCAAGCCCAAGCCGTTGTGAGGCAGAAGGCCGATAAGAGGAGCGGCGTCAGGCACCATTTGAGAAAGCTGCCCTGGCCTTCCTGATCCCTCAACAGGCAATCGTAGTTCTCAAGTTCCTTTCTCACCGAGGGGAGATAGAGACAGATATAGGCCAGGGTCACCAGGACAAAAACTCCGGCGACCAGCATGAATCCCACGATCCACCAATGATCGGGACGTAAGACCGAAATGGCCACGAGGAAGCGTGGCAGCATCAAGGCTAAAACCAGGAGCGGTATCCAGACGAACCAGTTGACCAAAAGATTCCGCAGATACGTAGCGATCAGCGTCCAGGTATCCGCCGAGAAGAGTCCCAATTGCGGCGTGAGGTAATTGCTGTATTCGCGCAAGTGGCGAATCGGTTCTGGTTCGGGCGTGAGCTTGGACTTCGGCGGATCATTTTGCAATGCCTCGACGACCGAAGCCAGGCCGCTGCCGTTCTGGTTCTTTTGGACCTGGCGGTGTATCCATGAGGTGAGCCAACTGCCGATATATCCTCCACCCGAAACGGTCGAGAGATAATGAAACTGATCAAGCAACCCGCGCCGCGCGAGACCTTGCAGGACGCCCAACCCAAAGGTCGCGCTGCGGATTCCTCCGCCGGACAGACACAGCGCGGCGTGCTGCTTGTCGGAAATACATTTGTAAAGACGAGATACCAGCGTTTCATTCCGCTTTTTCTCATCCTCATCGCTGGTGGCAGGCGAGCTCAGTACTTCTTGCCTCGTTTCCAGATATGTTTCTGGAAGCGAGCCGTACAGAGATTGATATTCCTCTTCGAGGACCTGGTAGAAAGGAAGGGGCGCCTCTTCAGCCTGCTTCGTGATGAACATGGTCAACCCCCGTTTCAGGTAAGCGGCAGTGAGAATAGAAACGTGTTCAGTGTTCACCTCATCACGCTGGTCAGGATGTCGGCTTCGATGAGGTCGCCATACTGACACAAAGCAATGGGTTTGCCTAGATCGTCATTTGAAAAGATCTTCGCAATTTCAATCGGATCGAAAGGCGAATCGAAAAGGCGGGTAGGTTGTGGCGTATCCAACAAGATAACGCGATATCTTTATGGATACGCTTCAGCGAATTCTCATGGACCCATTAGGCCCCCTTAGAATCACGGATATTCCGTCTTGGCAACGAGAATACATTCGTGAGAATCTTATCGGCGAGCGCTCCCGCGCGGGTGTGCGGAATCGAGCGGGCTGAGTGAGCGCGCTCGCGTGGTTGAGGGGTGTGTCAGGCCGTTCTTCCGTTCTCCGCACATGAACTCCTCGATGAAGGGACGCTGTTATTGCGCCATATCTTGTCTATTGAAACGAGACGAATACAGGCAGGGCCTTTACTTTCCGCCGGCGGAATGTGGCTTCTTCTCAGCGCCCTATGGATCACAGCGGCCTTTTCGAGTAATCCTATACAAGATGAGAATGCTCGGCCCGGGACAGCGGAGTGGCAGCTCACCAATCCCGCAGAAACTGGAGAGATCGAGGGATATGCGTCGCTGACAAGCGTCCCTCGAGGAGGGAACATCAACCTCTTTGTCAACACGCACGACCAGACCTACCGGATTGATATCTACCGCATGGGCTGGTACGGCGGGGCAGGCGCTCGGCTCGTGAAAGGAGGCATTGCTCGCAAGGGAGTGCGACAAGAAATCCCCGTGCCGGACTCAGAGACAGGCTTGGTCGAGTGCCGGTGGGTCGACCCGTACGTTGTGACCTTGCATGATCCGGATGACGACACGGCTTGGCTCAGCGGCATCTACTTGGCAAAACTCACCGCGCACCCCAGCGGAAAGCAAAGTTATATTATTTTTGTTGTCCGTGAGGACGATCGCTCCTCTGAGTATCTTTTTCAATCGAGCGTCACCACCTATCAAGCCTATAATAACTGGGGTGGTCAGTCTCTGTACGGATTCAACAGCGTGGGGCGGCCCGCGAGGAAGGTCTCATTCAATCGCCCCTACGCCATGAGCGAAAATCCACTGGCGGCATTTGCGAATGGGGCCGGAGATTTTCTGACGACCAATGCGATTCCCCCGAGCGATCCATCGTCCCCGGCCGGGTGGGAATATAATATGGTGCGGTGGCTGGAACGGGAAGGGTATGACGTCACGTACAGCACCAATATCGACACGCATACCACTTCGACCCCGCTGACACGGCACAAGGCGTGGCTCTCCGTCGGCCATGATGAATATTGGTCTTGGGAGATGCGAACCCATATTGAGCGGGCGCGCGATCAGCAGATAGGCCTCGGATTTTTCTCCGCGAACGTCTGCTACTGGCAGATTCGCCTTGAACCCAGCCCGCTCACCGGCGAACCGAACCGTACCATTGTCGCGTATAAAGACCATGCCGTTCGCGAAGATCCGTTCGCCCTCGACGGTGATCCCGCCAATGATCATCTTATTACCGGCCGGTGGAGAGAACCGCCCGTCAGCCGCCCCGAGGATGCCTTCATCGGCGTCATGTATGACGGCAATCCCGTGGATGCGGATCTCATCATCACTGACGTGGCGCACTGGGTCGTCGGTGGAACCGGTATGCGAAATGGTGATCGTCTCGCCGGGCTTCTCGGATACGAAGCGGACCGTGTGTTCGACTCCGCCCCGGCGGGGACCGCGGTCATCGCCCATTCTCCTTATGTGTTCGAGGGCACGACGCACTACGCCGATATGACGGCTTACACCTCCCCCAGCGGCGCGATGGTCTTTGCCGCGGGTACGATTCAATGGAGCTGGGGATTGGATGATTTCAATGTCCCGGCCCTCCGGCCATCCCGTTTGCATCCCGCTGTGCAACAAATGACCCGAAACGTGTTGGCCCGTCTCAGTGGCCATAATGCCGATTCGCCGGACATGAACCCATAGCCTTGATGCCGCATAGAGTGAAGAGAGAGGAAGCTCATGAACATCGCACAGGTTGCGCCGCTCTCTGAAAGTGTCCCGCCGAAGCAATATGGCGGAAGTGAACGGATCGTCTCATATCTGACCGAAGAGCTCATCCGGTTGGGCCATGAGGTGACGCTCTTTGCCAGCGCTGATTCAAAGACCGGCGCCCGCCTGCACCCGATTTGTCCGCACGGCATCCGGCTGAACAAAGACCCGTTTCGCCGCGATATCTTTCTGACCTTGCTTCTGGAACGCGCTTTCGGCTCGAGCGAGTTCGACATGATCCACTCGCATGTGGATTTCCTCGGCTTTCCGTTCACGCGCCGGAACCGGACGCCGATCCTCACCACGGTGCATGGAAAGCTGGACCTGCCCGAGCTTCAATTGGTGTACGGTGAATATTCGGAGGCGCCGCTCATTTCGATCTCGTACTCACAACGCCGCGCGTGTCCGGAAGCCAACTGGAAGACCACGGTCTATCACGGGATTCCTGAGCGCCTGTATTCTATCCATGCTCAGCCGGGCGCCTATCTGGCGTTTCTTGGCCGAATCTCACCGGAAAAAGGGCCGGAAGCGGCAATTCAGGTAGCCAAGCGCGCAGGATTGCCCCTTCGTATTGCCGCCAAAGTCGATCCCGTTGATCGCGAGTACTTCCGCACGGTCATTGAGCCGTTGATTGCGCCCCCGTTTATCGAATACCTCGGAGAAATCAGCGATCATGAGAAGGATGAATTTCTCGGCAATGCCTGCGCCCTACTCTGCCCATTTAGGCCCGAGCCCTTCGGCCTGGTGTTGATTGAAGCATTGGCATGCGGCACGCCGATCGTCTCTTATGCCCACGGTTCATTTCCCGAGATCATTGATGACGGCGTGACGGGATACCTGTGCCGAAGCGTAGACGACATGGTAGAAGCGGTGAAGCGGGTGCCGCAGCTCGATCGGCGGCGGTGCAGGCGGACGTTCGAGGAACGGTTCACCGCGGAACGGATGGCGCAGGACTATCTGATGGCATACAAAGAGTTGTTAATCGAAAAAGGCAGAGCCAATGCGCTATCGGCCAGAAAGAAACGGCAGCCTCTGCCGGAACGATGATCTCTTGCTACCACAGCCTCTCCGGCATATACCGCGCCGTCATCTTCACGACCCGGTCATAGTACTCTGTCCGGGTCAACTCTTCCGCCGCGTCTCTGTCGATGATCACGATCACGTCGGCGTGGAGTTGTAACACCGAGGCGGTGATCGAAGCAGTCACAGGACCTTCAATCGCCTGCGCCACTGCATTGGCTTTCTTTCTGCCCGACGCCAGCAACACGATTCTTCTCGCCTCCAGAATGGTGCCGAGTCCCATGGTAATGGCGCAGCTCGGCATGTCCTCATCGGCGGGAAAGAATCGCCGATTCTCTTCGATCGTTTGCGAAGTCAGCGCGACCAGCCGCGTCCGCGAGCTTAAACTCGAGGTCGCTTCGTTAAATCCGATATGCCCATTGATGCCGATCCCCAAGATCTGAAGGTCGATCCCGCCGGCCCGGCGAATGCGTTCCTCATACGAGGCGCAGTAGGCCCCGTAATCCGTGGTGATGGAGCCACGCGGGATGTGGATATGATCCGCCTCAATATTCACATGGTCAAAGAAGTGGCGATGCATAAACGCGTGATAGCTTTGCGGATGGTCAGGCGAAAGCCCGAGATATTCATCAAGGTTGAATGTGACCACATCTGAAAAATTCAGCCCTTCTTCCCGGTGAAGGCGAATCAACTCCTGATACAGGCCCATCGGGGTCTTGCCGGTCGCCAGCCCTAGCGTCAACCGGGGGTTTTTTTCGATCGCATGGGCGATGATGTGAGCGGCGCTGCGACTCAACTCCGCGTACGAATCTTTGATGACGATCACCATGGGCCCTCCTTCGCCTCGATCCGTCTCTTCACTCGACCGTAGTCAACTGCACGCCGAGAGGCAAGTATTCCCGTTCGTCTTTCTGAGAGCAACCGGGATCAATGTCGAGCCCTAGAGGCGCCGGCTGGGGAAGCGTTCCGAAGGCCCGAGAATCTTTGACAAAGCCAAATCTGACGGTAGACTTTTGAGGCTTGACGAGGAAACCATGTCGGAAAGTTGGAGCCGGCTGAGCCACTACGCGATGGCCATTCTGTTTACCCTGCTGATCGGCTCCACGGCAAGTTACCTCCCGGCACTCAAAAATATATCAATCGGCGTTCATGGCTTGCGTGCATCCCACATGGCGTCGTTCATCGGCTATGGCGGCAGTCTCATGCTGTTATGGCTGCTCTCACACCGGGCCTCGCAGCCGATGCCTGATGATGGAGGCGCGCTGGCTTTTCTGCGGGCGATCCTGAAGCCCTCCGCGACCGTGATAATCGTCTTGGCCGGGTACAAGCTTCTCGTGCACATCGATGCGTCGGCCACGGGCACACACGGAAGACCGTTCTATAACTCGGCCTACGCGGTCGGACTCGTGAGCTGCACCGCCTGGCTGACGGTGGCGTGGCTGCGCCACGCCGGCGACCTCATGAAGTATGTGGCAGGCCTGCAGTGGCCCAGGGAGGGGCATGACGCGACGGTTCGTCTTTCCGGGTCGGCAGACCGGCTATGGCCGGGCGTGGTCGATCGCGGCACGTCCAATGGCACGCTCAGGCTCAACGGTCTCCACCCATCGTTGGGCCGGTACGAGATCATCAAAGAGCTGGGCCGAGGCTCGATGGGGATTGTCTATCTGGGAAAAGATCCCACGATCAACCGTTCGGTGGCGATCAAGACCATGCGGTTGGATCAGATCGATGATCCTGATGAATTGAACGAATTCAGAGAGCGATTTTTCCGCGAGGCCGAATCGACGGGGCGGCTCTCGCATCCCAATATCGTGACGATCTATGACGCGGGGGAGGAACGACAACTCGGGTACATTGCCATGGAACTGCTCGACGGCCTGGGATTGAATGCGTGGTGCCGGAAAGCGAATCTGCTGCCGATCAATCGCGCGATAGAAATTGCCGCGGTGGTCGCCGAGGCGTTGGAGTATGCCCACCGCCAAGGCGTTGTGCACCGGGATATCAAGCCGGCAAATATCATGGTGCGCAAGGACCGCCATGTCAAAGTCATGGATTTCGGTATTGCCAGAATGACCACATCCGTCAAAACGCAGACCAAAGTGATCCTGGGGACACCCAGCTATATGTCGCCCGAACAACTGAACGGAATGACCGTCGACGGGCGAGCGGACGTCTTTTCCCTCGGGGTCGTGCTCTTCGAGTTGCTGACGGGGGAAAAGCCGTTTGAGGCCGACACGATCTCATCGCTCATGTTCAAGATCGCGCACGGGCAGCATCCGCCGGCCAGAAGTATCCGGACGGATCTCCCGCTGTGTTGTGAAGCCATTCTCGATCGTGCGCTGCAGAAAGATCCCGCGAATCGGTATGAATCCGCAGGAACACTCGCGCAAGCGCTGTGTGCCTGTCGCACCATGCTGCCGGCCGACCTTCATTGAATGGTGTGAGATGGCTATCCACTATGGCGCCAGATCGGATACGGGACTGAAGCGAAGCCGGAACGAGGACTGTTTCTGTGCCGATCCGGAATCTGGTCTGTATGTCGTGTGCGACGGCATGGGAGGACATCAGTCGGGGAAAGTTGCCAGCACCCTTGCCGTCGAGGCCATCGCCGGCCATGTTCAGCAGTCGCACCGGGACGGCAGTCTGCCTATGGTCGGGTATGACGATCCCGCCTTTTCGCGACAGACCAACCGCCTCGCCAGCGCCATTCGTGTCGCGAATCACGTCATCCACCAGGAGGCGTGCCGGCGGCTGCAATGCGCCGGCATGGGAACCACGGTCGTCGCAGCCGTCCTCGATGGCCCCATCCTCTCCATCGCGCACGTCGGGGATAGCCGCCTGTATTTGATCCGAGACGACAGGATTCAGCCGTTGACGGCCGATCACTCCGTTGTCGCGGAGCAGATTCGCGAGGGGTTGTTGACAGAAGAGGAAGCCGCGCGTTCGCCGCAGAAAAACATCGTCACCCGGGCGTTGGGGGTGGAAATCACCGTGGACGTGGAGTTGAGCGAAATTCCGGTGATGCGGGACGATGTGCTGCTGCTCTGCTCCGACGGTCTCACCCAGGGGGTGAGCCCGCGGGACATTCTGCACGCGGTCCGCAGCGAACATGATGTTCAGGCGGCATCCGATCGTCTGATCGACATGGCCAACGCGGCCGGGGGAGAAGACAATACCACCGTGGTTCTCGTGATCGTGCCGCAGGACACGCGACCGGGCGTCTGGCGGCAGATCCGCGATCGAATCCGCTGTAGCCGGTGAAGACGCCCAGGGAAGGAGAACGCCATGCCCAATGTCGGGACACAATCGCCTAAGATTTTGGTGAAACTCAACGACACCGTCCTTAAAGAGGTCGAAGTTGCGCGCGCGCAATTCGCCATCGGCCGCAAAGCCGATAACGATCTGGTCATCGAATCATCGGCGGTCTCGGGCCACCATGCGCGCATCGTGAAGGTGCAACAGGTCTATTTTCTCGAAGATTTGAAAAGCACCAATGGGACGTTTATCAATGATAAGCGGATCGATCGCCAGCAGTTGCAGGACACGGATGTCGTGGCCATCGGGAAGCACCGGCTGATTTTTCGCGATGAGGTTCACAATGGCGCCGGGCCGGTCCCGGCGGAATTCGACCCCGATAAAACGATGGTCCTGAAGAGCCCGCGGACGCCAGACCAGCCGACCGCCGTCCCGAAGACCGGGATCGTGCAGGTCATTTCCGGCCGGACCGATCATAAGGAATACAAACTGACCGGTCATTTGACCATTATCGGGTCCCAGAAAAATGCCGCGATTAAAATGAGCGGATGGTTTGCACCAAAGATTGCGGCCATGATTGGACGACGCGGGGCCGGTTATTTCGTCAGCACCTCGGATGAGGTGAAAACCATCCGCGTCAACCATCAGCCGGTGAATGGCCAGGTTGATTTGAAAGATGGCGACCTGCTCGAAATCGGCAAGGTGACGATGTACTTTTATGTGAAAGAGGCGGGCAAGTAACCACCATATCCCGGTCCTGGCTGCTATTTCCGGAAGGGTCGCGTGCGGAGCGCTTGGTAGCAGCCGTCGGACAGATCCCTGGAATTGTCTTCTAAACACTGAAGCATTCCTCCTTCTCCCCGTTCAACCGTCCGGCACAACCGTTTCGCATCTCCCTCACAAGCGGTTTTGAACTGCTGCATGTCTTCTTTAATGCGCAACGCCATGGCATCAAGCTGCCGGCGACACGTCCCCGACAGCCGGCGTTCATTTTCCTGAAAACATGTTCGCCGCGCTGCGCCCGTATGGGCGTTGGGACAGAGCTTCTCGAGCTCGGCCATGCAGGTTGGCGAGAGGCTCGTATCGAATGAAAGGGCTTGCCGTCGTCGCGCAGCCGGGGGGCGTGCAGGAGAGCCCGGCTGTTTCGGAGAGGATGAAAGTGGAGGTGGGATCGCGAGCGGGGGAAGATTAGGGCGATCGGAAATAGATGGGGATGGTGAGGGAGCCGGAGTGGAAGGCGTTGGAGGGAGCTGAGGCGCCGCAGGCGACGGCGGGGACGAGGGAGTCGCCGGCTCAGAGGGAGGGGACGGTGCGGAGGGAATGTGTGGCGATGGTGATTGCGACGCGGGCTGCTCGGAACGAACCTCCGTCACCTCTTGCGGTGCGGGCAAGCTCTGGAGGACCACAGCCCACACGGCTCCAAGCACGACGACGCTTAGAATGCCGACGATGAAAGCGGCGCGAATACGCGGCGATGCCAATGCGCGACCTCCAAAAAAGAAGAATACGCCAAGACCGGCAAAAAATCGACGGTCGAGGCGGCCGACTCGGAAAGCGCCGTTGGCTTGAGCATGCCAATACCGGGTCGAGGGCTGGAATGGCTGAAAGAGTTGACTTCGCTAATGCACGGACCGCAATGCGTCAGACTTTTTCGGACAAACCTTAGAGTGATTTTTCCTAGTCTGTTCTTCATCTCGTCTTCATGAATCCTTCATGATTCTGTGTTAAATAAAAATAAGAAATTAACGCATGAACCTTGGAGGAATCTCCATGCGGGATCAGAAGCGGCGACGCCGGCGTGACGGAAGTCGGTGGACGACCTGTCGAGGAGTATGGCCCTCAAGGCGCCGAGGGAAAGGGGTGCCGGGGACCACCGCCTTCAATTGGCCGCTAGATCAGACTCACGATCCCGGCACGCTCTTCAGCCAAGACAATACTCCGATATCGGAAGAGAGTTTTCGGTCAGTGGAAGCAGAGTTCCTTCTTCACCAAGACGGCCCAACAGAAGCACTCAATAAGCCGACCGTCGGCGGCTTGGCCTGGGTCATGTATCGGCTCCTCACCGGTGATCCAAAATGGGATGCCGCGACCACAATTGAAGCACTGCGCGGGGCCATCAAAAAGCTGTACCGCGACCACGCCCTTCCCTGAAAAGCAAAAATGAAAGCCATCAGATCCGTAGCCTTCGTCAAGAAGCGACCTCGATTCATGTGCCTCGCCCTTTTAGATATCTTAGAGGTCAGTGTTTGGCGAAAACGGAACTTTCCAAAATGGTCATCGTCAGGCCGGACGGCCGCATCTCCCTGCCACTGATCGGTGATATCCAGGTTGCCGCTGCTCCACTTCAAATTGCACGTTGCTTCACGGTCGGACTGAACACCGCGAGCCCCCCAGGTAGTCCGGTACGCAACGAACGGAACCAGGGTAAAAAGATCCGGTTGGAACAAATACCGTGTAAGGAGGGACGAGCGAGGGATTGAGCGGATACGGATTTGACCTGCCATACGGCGACCGGTCCATCCGTGTTGACGGAAGGAGCCGTTGTGACTGCAGAGAGCTTGATTCGGTAGGCACATACTGCGAGAACCACGATGGAGCGACCGCGGGCTGATCCTGTCGTTCTGCCGGCGGAGAAGCTGCGTTTTCCGGGCTCTTTTCTGCCGCACTGATCGGTGCATTTGATTTTGGTAGCGCTGGTGGTGCAGGCAACGCAATTTGCAACTCGGTAATCGCGGCGAGATTTTTCAATCTCTCTACCCGCTCCACTTCTTGGGGGTCCAGATCGGCCGTGCGCTCCGGCTCGAAAGCGGCGCATCCGATCAATAAACCAGTCAGGACAAGTATCGAAAGCGCCATCCTGATTGCGGTTCCGCTCATGCTTCCGTAGTCCTATCTCCGTCGTTAGAAGACTTCGTCGGGATGCGCGTCCAACCACTCGGTGAGACCGGGAAGAGGAAACGAAAGGAGCTTCTGCGCTTTGGCGCAATTTAACGATGTATCGGCCGGTCGAGGCGGTCCGGGAAAGTCAATGCGCGAAGCCGCTTCGACCCTGGGATTGAGCTGCGGCCAGCGTGAAGCGAGAAGCGAACCGATCTGCCAGCGGGACAGGCGTTCGGCGCCGGCGACATGATAGAGTCCGATCGCATTCGAAAGAATCAGTTCCCACACCGCGCGGGCGGTCACTGCCGCCGGAATGGGGCATCGAAGTTCATCGGTGAACAACTTCAGCATCCGTCCGTCTTGCCAGGCTCGCCGCATTTCTTCATTGAATCCTCGATCGCCGGTTGGGGAGGTGCCGCCATTGAGCGAGGTGCGAATAACGGTATGACCGGGATTGGCTAAGACCCGCCGTTCAGCCTCGACCTTGGTTCTCGCGTAGACACTCAACGGATTGGCCGGGGCCATTTCGTCATAATGTCCCTGCCGGCCGTCAAAGACGAGATCGGTCGAAAAGAAAATGAACGGGATATTGTGAGCCACGTCGGCGAGCCGTGCGGTGGCTTCGACATTGAGCGACCAAGCCAAGCTGGGATGTTGCTCGCACAGGCCCGTCTTGGTCAGGGCTGCGCAATGAATGATGATCTGGGGCTGGAGACGAGTGAACGTCTCTTGGACCGCGGCGGTGTTCGTCAGATCCACGTCGGTCCGCGTGGTGCCCTGAACCTGAATGTCCGGCGCGTAGAGGGCAGCCGATTGAACGACCTCATGTCCGATCAGTCCTCCCGCGCCGGTGACCCACACGCGCTGGAATGGTCCCATATCGCATCGTCCTACGTTTGGAGTCAATGATACTTTACTTGAAATATTGCGGGCTTTGTAGTAGCTTGCAGCCCACCAACTCTTGAACTGGTAGGCAGCACCCGACGAAAGGAGCACGATGGCCGTCCCGGTGTCCCAGATGTATACGGTCGCGAAGTATGTTCTCACGCAAAAGATCAGGGGCGTGAGACGCTATCCGCTCGTTCTGATGATCGAACCCCTTTTTCGCTGCAACCTGGCCTGCGCGGGCTGCGGAAAGATTCAATACCCCGATCATGTGCTGGACAAACGCCTCACCCCGGAGCAATGCTGGGCCGCGGCTGACGAGTGCGGGGCGCCTATGGTCAGCATCCCGGGTGGCGAACCGCTCATTCACCCGGAGATGCCCGAGATCATTCGTGGATTGGTGGCGCGCAAAAAGTATGTCTACCTGTGTACCAATGCCATTCTGCTGGAGCGGAAGCTGGACGAGTATACGCCTTCGAAATATCTGACCCTGAGCATTCATATGGACGGCTTGCAAGAGGAACATGACCTCGCCGTCTGCCGCGACGGTGTCTATGACGTGGCGGTGAAAGCCATCCGGGCTGCGCTCAAACGAGGGTTTCGCGTCACGACCAACACGACTTTGTTCGACGATGCGAACCCGAAGCGCGTGCGGGCGTTTTTCGATGAGATGATGAAGCTTGGCGTTGAAGGGATGATGATCTCGCCGGGCTATAGTTACCAGAAAGCCCCGGACCAAAAAAACTTTTTAAAGCGGAATCGGACGCGTGATTTATTTGCCCGCATCCTGTCGGATCGCAAAAGAACGTGGCGGTTCAATCAATCCCCGCTCTTCCTGGAGTTTCTCATGGGGCGGCGCGAGTACCAGTGCACGCCCTGGGGCAATCCCACCTACAACATTTTCGGTTGGCAAAAGCCCTGTTACTTATTGCAGGAAGGCTATGTGCGGACGTTCCAGGAGCTGCTGAACGCTACCAACTGGGAGGACTATGGGGTGGGGCGGAACGATAAATGCGCCGATTGCATGGTGCACTGTGGTTACGAAGCGTCGGCGGTTGAAGATACGTTTGGATCGTGGTCCGGCTTCGGCCGCACGGTCAAAGCCACATTGATGCCGGGTCACCTGGCACGTTAACTCGTTAATCGTCATTCGTTGCTCGTGAAAGTTCCAATGCCGATCGTTGAGCGAATAACGACTTCCCATGACTGATTCCACATATCACACACCGGAAGGAGGCGCCCTCGAAGGGCGGCTCTTTCGGCCGGCCACATCGGCCGAGCAAGTAGAAGTTGTCGAGCAGGCCTTTGACTATCGTGGAGACGTGACGCTGGAATTGACGTCCGGTGAGAAAGTCGAAGGATACGTGTTCAATCGCGAGACCGGAGATGAGCCCTTTCTTCAAATCTATCCCAAGGAGAGAAGCGGCTTGCGTACGATTCGCTATGCGGATCTGGCTGCGATTGCCTTTACCGGAAAGGATACGGCATCGGGCAAATCGTGGGAAGCCTGGGTTGCTAAAAAGGAATCCCAGCGCCGCGCGGAGGCGGAGCACGCTGCCGCCGAGGCCCGAGCCCGAGGTCATTTATGAGCATCTGCGCCGCATCAAGTTCCCGCCTCCGTCATCATCTCAGATCGACTTTTTGAAACGCGATCTTCTACGGTCGAAAACGCAGAATTCCCGCTCCAGTCAAGGCGATAATAATGCTGCCGATCTGTTGACAAAGAAGACTGTGTATGCTAGAAGGGTGCGCCTTAAATCCGGCGCGCTGTATGTTGTGGACAATCTAGATGATTCAGCCTCGCCACCCCGTCCGGGATCGTATGCAATGGAGAAGCCGAACGGTGTTCGGTGTGCCGGAATAATCGGTGGTCATTGCCTTGGGGTAGCAGTGGCTCTTGGCGCGATCATCGGGAGCCTTAGTTTGGGGTCTCCCGTGTCCGCCGAGCATGAAGTGGATCACCGGTTTATCGTCGAGGGTTTTGTTTGCGGTAGCGACGGAAAGGCGGTGCCGGAAGCCGAGGTCATGGTCAAAGATACTCGGGTGTCCGTTGGGAAGATGGGATACACGGACGGTCGAGGGCATTATAAGGTTACGCTTCATCTCCATAACGATAATCAAGGTGATCCAATCCTCGTCACGGCTAAGGAGCAAGAACAACGGATCACCGCTACGTTCGACCCCAACGATTTGCACACTGAGCGCAAAGTCACTGTTCATTTCGGGACCGGATGTATCGCAGAGCAGTCGAGTGCGTGGGTGTATTACGGTGTCGGGCTGGGAGTTGCCGCCGTGGCAGTCTTTGCCGGGGCACAGTTGATGCGGAAGCGGCGACAACCGATCAAACGAGGAAGGGGCAAGCGTTCATCATAGCGTCCTGACACTCTGCGTTTGGCCGTTCTGGAGGCCGTGTAGAGTCCATATTCGGAATTGAAGAGCGATCTGTCAGGTGGCGCTTTTGCTTCAGGCCTGGCCTGAGCAAAGGCGTCTTTTTTGTTAAGAATTTTTCGAGCACAGGCCCACTGAAGCTCGGTGAGTCGCATACAGACGTCACAGAGAAAGGAGCAGAGAGCCAATTATGAAGCACATGTCCTGGATAAAGGCGGCCTTCCTTATCGGTTTAGCCGGTGGAGGATTGACAGTGGTGGGATGTGGCGGTGAAGGGGGAGAGGGGCCGATTGTCGCGCCGCCTCCGCCACCCGCTGAATATGCCGATAAGCATATGCCCGCTGGATGGTGGGCGGATGAAAAGGTCATCGAAGAAGGACGCCAGATCTTTATCGGGGCGAAAAACCCGGATGTAAATTGCGCAAGTTGCCATGGAAAGGACGGCAAGCCGGTCAAAGCGGGAGCCCGAGATTTCCGCGTCACCGAGCGGATGAAGCTCTACTCCGATTCGGTCTGGTTTTGGCGCATTTCCGAAGGGGTGCCCAACACCAAGATGAAAGCCTGGAAAAGCAAGCTGCCCGAAGAAGACCGTTGGAAGCTCGTCGCGTTCGAGCGGACGTTCGGGCTGAAAGGGCAAGAGTGGGACGTCGCCAAGAAAGCCTGGGTGCCGGTCGGAACGGCATCCGCGGCCGGCGAAGCGCCCGCGGCTGCGGCGGCTGCCGGCGGAGGGAAGTAAGGGCCAGAATTCTCTGGGGAGCGGCGGCTTATTATGATGAAGACATGGCATCGCAGTGTGCTCGTGCTGCTCGGGGTGTTGGCGTTCGGAACGGCGGCGTATGCGCAGGTTCCGAGCGCGCCCATGGTGGAGTTTCCCTATACGGGGAATCGGACGGCGGTCTGGATAGTGGCTCAACTCCACATCTTGTTTGCGGCTTTTATCCTGGGCGCTCCTATCTTCGTCGTGATCTCGGAGTGGCTCGGCTTCAGAAAGCAGGACCCACGATACGATCGGCTAGCCAAAGAAGTCACCAAGGTCACGGTCATCCTCTATAGCATGACGGCGTTGACCGGCGGGTTATTCATTTTCGTCCTGCTGGCCACCTATCCGCAGTTCACCACCTGGCTGATCAACCATTTCTTTCTGATCTTTGCCGTCATCTACCCGCTGCTCTTCATCGGGGAAACCATCGTTCTCTACATGTACTTTTACACTTGGGACGTGTGGAAGGGAGAGAAGAAGGGTCGCCACATCGCGCTCGGCGTCCTGCTGAATCTGATCGGCACGATCACGCTCTTTATCATTGACGGACCGACGTCGTTTATGAATACGCCTGCGAAGGCCGCTGAGGGCGTCTCGTTGGTGGAATTTATCCAGACCGCGTCCTTGTGGGACAAGGTGTTCAACTACAGTTGGATTCCCATGAACCTGCACCGCCTCGTCGGCAACGTCACGTTCGGCGGGTTCATCGCCGGATTGATCGCGGCCTACATGTATATGAGCTCCAAAAAAGAGGAGGATCGCGCGTACTATGACTGGATGGGGTTCGTGGGCAATCTCATCGGCGTGGGGGCGCTCCTGTTCTTGCCATTCATGGGGTATCTCTACGCGTATGAGCTGTGCGACTATGATGCCTCGATCTGCCCGTATATGATGGCGGACCAGCTGTCGATGTTTTTCGAAATGCAAGGGGCGATGGTCGGGCTGATCTTTCTTGCGAGCAATTACTACATCTGGCTCAGCCTGAAGCGCATCGAGGGAGTCGAACGGGTGCGCATGTCGGCGCTGACCATGCTGGTCATGATCGCCTTGCCGTTCGTGATGACCTATGCTTGGACGATCTTCCCGGCGCCCGACCCGATGTCGTTGGCCATCTTGGTGCCGTTGGTTCTCGCGCCGGCAATTCTGGGCAAGGTCATCCCCCCGCTCAGCCGGATTACGGTGTCGTCCCGTACCTTCATCAAAGTCGGCTTTCTCATGGTCGTGATCGGCAACGCGATCTGGATGACGCCTCATGGGTTCGTGGCGACGCAGGCGCTCGCCACCGAGCATCTGGAACTGCCTTCGGATTGGGGGTTTCTCGCGCTGATGCCGGCGAAGAACGCGGCCGCGTTCACCTTGGTGTTTGTCACGGTCGTCAACTACATTCTTTATAATCGCGCGATCCGCCAGGGCACCATTGTGTGGGGCAAAATCGATTTTGCCTCGCAGTTCGTCCTGGTCTTTTTAGCGTTCAGCATGATCTGGACCATGGGTCTCATGGGATCGATCCGATCGCTGTTGAGAAAATACTTCCATACCTATAATCTGATGCCGGATTTTACCGCCGAATCCTTTACGCCGACGCTTTCGTATGCATCGTGGTGGATTACCGGCATCACGCTGGGATTTTATGTGGTAGTCAGTTTCGCCATTATTCTGACGTTGCGGGTGTCCGAAACCAAAGCCCACGTGCCGGAAGGCAAGCCGATCCCGGCCGGGGCCAAATAGTGTAGGCACCGCGACGAATTTATCTTGCGTCATATGAGGCATCTATGGCTGAACAGCCGAGTGTCGTGAAAAACGTCATTAAAAAGGGTGTCATTGGTCTTGTCGTCGGTGTTGTCTTAGTCGGTCTCGCCAAAGCGTTTGCCTTTCCCCCGGTCTTTCAAGGCATGTTTTTCGGCTATGCCATGCTCGGCGCAGCTGTGTTCGCGCTGCTCGATGCGCCCACGCTCAGGCCGCTCAGCGGATTCAAGGCCGTCGTCGCCTTGCTCGTCTTTTATGGGGTGCTCTCCGGCGTGTACATCGGGGGCGCATCTTTTCTGCCTCAGTTCGATCCCGAAGACGAAAAGGGCAAAATCGAAAAGCTGCTCAAAGCCAAACGCGCGGCGACGGAACAGGGAAAGGCCGAAGAGCTGCTCGCCAGAACCAAGGCGCTTTCTGAGAAAGCCGACGTCATTATGCAGCGCCTGCAATCGGTCGGCGGCGGAGCTGTGGCCTCGGTTGCGCCCTCGGCCGACGGGGAGAAGCCCGCGGGCGGATCGGCGGCCGCTTCGGGCGATTTGGTGGCGTTGGGCAAAGAGCAATGGAACCTGCAGGAGTGCTACAACTGCCACAAGCTGTTCGGGGAAGGCGGGAAGAAGCGCGGACCGGAGCTCGACAATATCGGCAATCTCATGAAGCCGGACGAGCTGCGCGAGAAGGTGCTGGATCCGCAGAGCTGGATGGCCGAAGGCTTCGAGAAAGAGTACGAGAAGAAAAAGATGCCGGATAAATATAAGGAGCTCATGGAAGAGAAAGAGGTCACCGCGCTGATCGCCTTTCTCGCCACGCTCAAAAATCCGTCGGTCAGCACGCCGAAGCCGATTAAGAAGAAATAGCGATGCAGATGCAGCCCAAACTCAAATCCAAAGTCCAGTGCCTCGATGGAGAATGCGGCGAGGTCACCCGCGTCATCGTCGATCCGCTCTCCCTCGAAATCAGCCATATCGTCGTTGGAGGGAACGGTGCCGGCACGTTGGAGCGCCAAGTGCCGATGGCGCAAGTTCAAGCGGTGACGGATGATACGGTCCGGCTCAGGGCCTCGTCCAGCGAGATGCAGCAGTTCCCGCCGTTGAGGCGCGATGACTACGTGAACATTCACGAGGTGGAGATTGCACATCTCGAAGATAACCTCCACGTGCAACCGGGCGAGGTGCTCGTCCCGTTGCCGGAATTGGAGCGAAACGTCAAGCGGCGGACATTTTTCGCCAGTTTTACGAATGTCATCGGGGCATTGATCGCCCTTCCACTTGTCTTTCCGGTGCTCAAATATCTCATGAAGCCGATGTATGCGCCGTTCGACAACAGTTGGCTCGGCATCGGAAACGTGAACAAGGTCAAAGCGGAAGACGTCGGTGTCCAATATAAATACAAAAAGAAGGTCAAAGAAGCCTTCATGCCGGAGGCCGAGGTCGATAAGAACGTCTGGATCATCAAGGCGTCGCCTGCGGTTCTGGAGCAGGTCTACAAAGGCAAGGACATGGAGTTTCATGACCCGACCGGGAAGACCATTTGGACCAACAAGCATAATTTCCCGTACATCGCTTATTCGGGGAAGTGCCCGCATCTTGGTTGTGGTTACAAATGGCGATCTCATAAGGTGCTCGGCCAGGTGTTTCTGTGCCCGTGCCATTTGAGCATCTACGACGCCAGCGGAAAGGTGCTCGATGGGCCGGCACCGCGCCCGCTCGACGTGTTGCCGATTCGGGTCGGCGCCAACGGCGCTATTGAAATCGTCGATATGGAATTCAAGGCGGGGACCAAGGCCCAGGTCCGAATCGTCTAGCGAGGGACAAGAGTTCGTCATGGATGCGGAACGTTCTTCAATAGCGACTCAGCCGTCGGCGGTGGAAAAGGTGGTCTCGTTCATCGATGAGCGGATCGGCTTGAAGACCCTTCAGGCCAAGATGCTCAATGAGCCCGTCCCCGGCGGCTCGCGCTGGGCGTATGTGTTCGGATCAGTCCTGCTCTTTATCTTTATTATGCAGGCGGTGACCGGCATCCTATTGATGTTCTACTACGTGCCCAGCGCCGATCACGCCTACGCCAGCACGCAATACATCATCCACGAGGTGGACTATGGGTGGTTCCTTCTGAGCTACCACTTTTGGGGCTCGTCAGCCATGGTCGTCATGGTCTTTGTCCACATGTCTCAGGTCTTTCTGTGGGGCGCTTATAAGAAACCCCGTGAGATGATCTGGTTGGTCGGGCTTGCCTTGTTCGGAATCGTCATGGGCTTCGGGTTCACCGGGTATTTGCTTCCCTGGGATCAGCGCGCCTATTGGGCCACCACAGTCGGCGTGGAAATCATGGACAAGACCCCGGTCATCGGGGATTTTATTGCGCGCTTTCTTAAGGGCGGACCGACCCCGGGGCAAATGACCTTGAGCCGGTTTTTCGTCATCCATGTCATGGTCCTGCCGGCGACGCTTATGGCGTTGGCCGGGCTTCATATCTTCTTCTTCAGAAAAGCCGGTCCGGCGGGGCCGTTTCGGGGTAGCTCGGAAGAGCTCAAGGCCAAAACCGATTACTTTTTTCCACGGCAGATTTGGAAAGATATTGTCGCCATGGCGGCCGTGTTCATCACCATTTGCAGCCTCGCCTTTATCGAGCCGGTCGTGTTGCTTGAAGAAGCCACGCCGGACCCGGGGGAATACCATCCTGAGCCGGAATGGTATTTTCTCTTTCTCTTCCAATTGCTGCGCTTGAAGATTTTTGCCGGAGAGTTCGGTCAATTCCTTGGGGCGGTCGCGCTGCCCGGTCTCTTCATGGCGCTTTTGGCGGCTCTGCCGTTCATTGATCGAAGCCCCGAACGCAACATTTTTAAGCGGCCGGTCGCGCTGGTGGGATGGCTGCTCGTCATGATCAGCATTGTCGTCTTTACCGTCTCGGCAATCATTAACCGAGAATTTCTGGATTAATCCGTCCGGGAAGGGAGGCGCCTCGGCGCTTCCGGGGGTGGGCGGTGAGATAAGTATG
>DATFCE010000450.1:0-8236 GCA_035253365.1 Nitrospiraceae bacterium | reverse complement strand
TCAATCAGATCCATTCGGTCAACCACATGCTGCAGCATGCCTTGGCGGCGAGCGAGCGGGTCTTCGAGGTATTGGATAGCGTCCCGGACGTGCAAGATCGTCCCGGCGTGCGGGCGCCGGCCGGCCGGTTGGCGGGAGAAGTCGGGTTTGAGGGCGTGGAATTTCATTATCGATCCGATGTTCCCGTCTTAAAGAACATCACGCTGACCGTCAAACCGGGGGAACGCATCGCCTTGGTTGGTCCGAGCGGCGCCGGCAAAAGCACATTGCTGAAATTGCTCATGCGGTTCTACGACGTCCAGGCAGGCGCGATCACAATTGATGGTCACGATCTCCGTGACCTGCCGCTGACCTATCTGCGCGATCATATCGGGCTGGTGCAGCAAGAGCCGTTCTTGTTCAACGGCACGGTGGGCGACAACATTGCGTACGGGAATCCCGCCGCCACGCAGAGTCAGATTGAGGATGCGGCGCGCGCTGCACGGGCGCATGACTTCATCATGGAACTGCCTGATGGCTATGCAACCTGGATCGGCGAGCGGGGCGTCAAGCTGTCGGTCGGTCAGAAGCAGCGGGTTTCCATCGCGCGTGTCTTGCTGAAGAGTCCGCCGATTGTGATCTTCGACGAAGCGACCTCCAACATCGACACCGAAACGGAGGTGAAGATTCGCGAGGCGCTCAACGTGCTGACCAAGGGCCGGACGACCTTCATCATTGCCCACCGCCTATCCACTTTGCATGATGTCGATCGGATTGTCGTGCTGGACCACGGGCAAATCGTGGAAGAAGGGCCGCACGAGGCCTTGCTGGCGCACGGCGGGGTGTATGCGGTGTTGTACGAAGCGCAATTTCAAATTTAAATAGAATGCAAAAAAAGTTCCCAACCGCGTTTGTGATTTGACTACCGGGGTCAGTATACTTGGAAATGAGGAGATAGGATGGTGCTGAAGTTCGAATACGATCCGTTGGATTCCGAGCATGCCGGTGGGCATTGGTTCCATGTGTGCCGGGGGCGAATTGAAGAGAAGGAAATGTCGGTGCCTCAGCCGGACCAACCGTACGAGTGTCCGCAATGCGGCATCGAACTGGAAGCAGAGGATTTTTGGATGGCGCAACAACGGGGATCGGTATGAGGCTCTGCAAAACGAAGCGATTCACGAATAATCGGATGTTCTTCGATGCCAAGTAGTGCGGGACGAAAGACGGTGTCGGTGGCAAGGGGCCTCATGATGCTCTGTGAGACCTGCTACGGCCACGTCATGGCGGATCAATTGGTCGATAAGCGGAACTTCGTCACGGATCACGAAGCCTTGTTCGATACGATTTGCCCGGGCTGTGAAGATATTAACCGGCCGCTGATTGATGACATGCTGGGCAGCTCTGAGTGAATCCACGCGATCGTCCTTCGTTAAACGAAAGTCGCGTCCTTGCCCCGCGAATAACGCCTAACGCAATTCATCTCTCCTACTTGCAGTTTTTCCCGTCGAACTCCTTGCAGGCGGATTCTCCTCCGGCAACCTTCCACTTCTTTAAGAGTGGGGTGGTGCCTGGTCTCAACTCCACGACCATGTCGATCATGCCCGAGACCGGCAGTTGCTCCAGATGCGGCTTGGCGGCCTCATCAACTTCCACGGCGAAGACCTTGCCGTCCGATGACACGACGATGTATCCCTTCCCCTTATCGACGTGGATGATCGGACTGAAAATGCTCTTGTCCTCCGCGGAGGCCGGGATAGGACATGCGGTTACGATGAGCGCAATGAGCAGCATTCGCCATTGGTAGGGCCGCATACGATTCTCCTTTGACGCGAGCGGTCAAGTCGGCCGCATTATGGCACCGATGAAATTTAGGGTCCAGCGCATTTTGAAGTCGTCCGGCGTGGTGGCCGATTAGATCAGATCGCGCGGAAGACGGCCGGCACGACGCGACGATCTTTGATCCAGTAGGCTTGAATGTCGGGCTTGGCTTTCTGTTCCAGTGAAATGATGATGTAGGCGGCATCGGGATAGTAAGCCAGCCCGATGTCGGTCATGGAAGGATAAGCGGGTGAATGAGTATGGGAATGATAGATGACGGCCAGCTCGATCTGTCGCTCCCGCATGTCCTTAAAGGCCACGAGCATCTCTTTCGGATCCATAAAATAGGCGACTTCCGCCCGCGTCGTCTCCGAGAGGTGTCCCAGTTGCTTGACGCTTGCCTGTTCGAATACCTGAACCGCCTGATGGTCATGGGCCACGGTGTTTGTAATGCGATACTGGCGCGTCACGCTGCCGTTGCTGCCGGCCAACAGCCCGCAGCATTCAAATGGGTCCAGCTCACGGGCGTGGGCGACCATATCATCGAGGATAGAACCAGGGATGGTCAGGACCGGCTGGGCAATCGACACGTCAAATCGCGCAGGTGACGGCGTAGTCACCCTTGAGGTCGCGGATGGTCGGGTTCGGCCCGCACAGCGGGCAGTCTGGGGCCTTCGGGCGTGAGACTTTGGTGAACTTCATATCCAGGGCGTCATAGATCAGGAGCCGGTCGGCCAGCGTCTCGCCGATGCGAAGGATTTCCTTGACGGCCTCGGCGGCCTGCAGGACGCCGATCGTCCCCGCCAGCACTCCGAGCACGCCCGCTTCCTGACAATTCGGCACCAAGCCGGCGGGCGGGGGCTCCGGATACAAGCACCGATAGCAGGGATAACCTTCGTGCGGTTTGATGGTGGTGAGCTGACCTTCGAACCGAAAGATACTGCCGGAAATCAGCGTCTTTTTGGCGAAATAGCAGGCATCATTCACCAAAAACCGGGTGGAGAAATTATCGGACCCGTCCAGGACGAGGTCGTACTCCGACAACAAAGGCATGATGTTGTCTGCGGCCACGTGATACTGGTGGGTCTTGATCGTCACGTCGGGATTCAAGGCAGCGAGTGTTTGCCGGCCGGATTCCACCTTGGGAACTCCGACACTCAACGTCGTATGCAGAATTTGCCGCTGCAGATTGGACAGATCCACGACATCGCCGTCAACCAAGCCAAGGGTGCCGATCCCGGCGGCGGCGAGATAGAGCGCGGCCGGAGAACCTAGTCCACCGGCCCCGATGATCAAGACCTTGGCAGCGGACAATTTCTTTTGGCCTTTGCCCCCGACCTCCGACAAGATAATGTGCCGGCTGTAGCGCTGAATCTGGGTATCGGTGAATTCCATGTATCTTGTAGGACTGAGGTCTGAGTGCTGAGGACTGAGGGTAGTGCTTGAGTGTTTATCCGAGCGCCTCCATAATTGGCGCTCGGCACTCGCTAGCGTGGTCCAGTCCTCGTTACTCAGTCCTGATCATTCGACGACGTTCAACTCGATCGGGTCCACCAACACGCCCTTGCCGCGCATACCCTGGACGGCGCGTTCGATCTCACCGGTCTCTCCGGTCAGCTCGACATCAATCCAGCCTGTCGTTTCCCGCACATCGGCCCGCCGAACATTGGTGACGACCTTATACTCGTGACCGATCTGGTAGATGATCGGTTCTTTGATCTTTTCCTCAGGGAAGCGAATATGAAATCGCAGGCTGGTCATGATTGTCCCCCGGCAATGGCGGGAACGATCGACACTTCATCCCCATCCTTCAGGAGCGTGTCCTTGCCTTTCAAAAACCGAATATCTTCTTCATTGACATAGACGTTGACGAATCGACGCAATTCCCCCTTCTCATCACACAATCGGTCTTTCAGGCCGGGATGAGACGCATTGAGATTCTCGATCATCTCCGCCACGTTGGTCCCCTTCGTCTCGACTTCTCCCTGACCTTTGGTCAAGGGGCGAAGAGGCGTTGGGATGCGAACCTTGATCATGCGTCGCCGCCTCCGTTCTTGCCCATTTTGAACGTTCTCTGAAAACTCACCAGGCTGGGTTGGATACGGACCGGGCGGCCGACGGAATCGATGACGGCTTCCTGGGTCTTCAGCCCGTTTCCGGTCACATAGGCGACGGTGACGTCGCCTTTTTTGATGATACCCTGTTTGACTAATTTTCGCAGGACGCCGATGGTGACCCCGCCGGCCGTCTCCGCAAAAATCCCTTCCGTCTGCGCCAAAAGCTTGATGCCGTCGACCACTTCGTCGTCGGAGACCATGTCCATGGCGCCCTGGCTTTCGGCGACCGTCTTCAGCGCATAGTATCCGTCGGCCGGATTGCCGATGGCCAGCGACTTTGCGATGGTCTTGGGCTTGACCGGCTTGAAGAAATCACGGCCTTCCTTGTGGGCGGTCGCAATCGGCGAGCAGCCTTCCGCTTGAGCGCCGTTGATCTTGGTGGGGACGTCGTCGATTAAGCCGACGGTCCGCATTTCGTTGAGGCCTTTCCAGATTTTGGTGAGCAGCGATCCCGAAGCCATCGGAATGACGACTTGATCGGGAGCCCGCCAGCCGAGCTGCTCGACGGTCTCGAACGCAAGCGTTTTTGAGCCTTCGGCATAATAAGGGCGAATGTTGATGTTCACAAACGCCCATCGGTGCTCCGCCGCGATTTCACTGCACAAGCGATTGACGTCATCGTAATTCCCCTCGACCTCCACGACATTGGGCCGGTAGATCAGATTGCCTAACACCTTGGCCGCTTCGAGATCACCGGGGATAAAGACATAGCACTGCATGCCCGATGCGGCGGCATGCGCCGCGACCGAGTTGGCCAGGTTGCCGGTGGAAGCGCAGGCTACGGTTTCAAACCTCAACTCGCGGGCGCGGGTCAGCGCGATCGCCACGACCCTATCCTTAAACGAAAGGGTCGGATGATTGACCGTATCATTCTTGATGTAGAGTTCGTCGAGACCCAAATACGCGCCGAGATTTTTCGCTCGCACCAAGGGCGTGAAGCCTGCATGGGGACCGACCGTGGCCGCTCCTTCGACCGGCAGCAGATCGAGATAGCGCCACATGCTGTTCGGGCCTTCTTGGATTTTACGGCGCGAGATCGTCTGTTTGATCTCGTCGTAATTATATTTGACCTCCAAAGGACCGAAGCACATTTCGCACACATGGATGGCTTTGGTCGGATATTCCTTCCCGCATTCCCGGCACGTCAGTGCTTTCATCTTCGTCATGGCATCACCGCTCATAATGAGAGGTTGAGGCCGAGGTTGAGCCAACTTCCTTAGCCTCAGCCTGTCTTACCGCGCACGATTCCGGTTCATGGTCGAAGAGTTCCGTGATCGTCGGCTGGTCGCCGCACACGGGACAATTCGGGTTCCGCCGGGTCTTGATCTCTCGAAACGTCGTTCGCCGGGCATCGAAATCAAGCAGGCGGTCGGTCAACGGCTGCCCGATCTTCAAGACCAATTTGAGCGCCTCCGTGGCTTGAAGCGTGCCGATGATCCCGGCCAGTACGCCGATCACGCCGGCTTCTTGGCAACTAGCGACCAGGCCGGGCGGCGGCGGGTTCTTGAAGACGCAGCGGTAACAGGCGGACCGCTTGGGCACGATGGTCGTGACGCGGCCGTCAAAACGAAGAATGCCGCCATGCACGAGCGGCCTGTCCGTCAGAATGCAGGCATCGTTGATCAAAAACTTGGCCGGGAAATTATCCACCCCGTCGATGATGACGTCATATCCGCGGATGACCTCTAATGCATTTTTCGCCACCAGCCGATCGTAATGTAGGACGACATTGGTGTCCGGATTGATCGCCGATATTTTCTCTTTGGCCGATTCGACCTTTGGCCGGTCGATGTCCGGCGTGTGGTGAATGACCTGGCGCTGGAGATTGGACAGATCAACCACGTCGCTGTCGATCAACCCAAGAGTGCCGACACCGGCCGCCGCCAAATAGAGCGCGGCCGGCGAGCCAAGTCCGCCTGCGCCGACGATAAGGATCTTCGCCTGCGCAATCTTCTTCTGCCCCTTGCCGCCGACCTCAGGTAGGAGGATGTGGCGGCTGTAGCGGGTGATTTGATCGTCAGTGAATTGCATGGCTCACAAGGATGCTGAAAAAGGTCCCCAACTTTGTTCTCGGCTCGTCAAAATCCTCAACGTAGCCCAGAGGCTACGCCTCCGGCTTTGACTTCGCCTGCGGCCGCGTTGGCTGACCTTTTTGAGCATCCTTCCGATTCGTTAAAAAGCAACTTAAATATTAAAATACTTCTCGATGCTGATATACCGTTCGCCGGTGTCGCAGAGAATCGTGACGACGTTCTTGCCCGGGCCCAGTTCTTCGGCGACCTTCTGAGCGGCAAACACGTTCGCGCCGGCTGAGATGCCTACCAGAAGTCCTTCCCTTTTGGCCAGCAACTTCGAAGTCTGATAGGCCTCATCATCGGTCACCGTGATAACGCGGTCCAAAACGGATCGGTTTAACACTTTCGGAATGAATCCCGCGCCGATCCCTTGAATCTTATGTGGCCCCGGATCGCCTCCCGACAAGACCGGAGAACCCGCCGGCTCCACGGCAATGATTTTCGTTGTAGGCTTGCGCTCTTTAAACACTTCGCCGCA
Source organism: Nitrospiraceae bacterium (assembly GCA_035253365.1). GTDB lineage: Bacteria > Nitrospirota > Nitrospiria > Nitrospirales > Nitrospiraceae > DATFCE01. The sequence goes on along the minus strand of DATFCE010000450.1, from coordinate 1,769 downwards.
GCCGGTAATCGTTCCACCGGTCCCGACGGCGGCGACAAAGGCGTCGATCTTCCCGTCCAGCGCGTCCCAGATCTCCACGGCGGTCGTCTGCCGATGTATCGCGGGATTTGCAGGATTGGAAAATTGGTCCGGCATAAAATAGGACGGGTTCTGGGCCACAATGCTCTCGGCTTCTTTGATCGAGCCCTTCATGCCTTCCCAGGCCGCTGTCAGGACCAATTGCGCGCCGTAGGAAGAGAGAAGACTGGCCCGTTCCATGCTCATGCTCTCCGGCATGACCAGAATTAATTTGTAGCCGCGAACGGCGGCGACCAGCGCGAGCCCAATTCCGGTGTTTCCACTGGTCGGTTCAACGATGGTGCCTCCGGGCTTCAGGCGTCCCTGGCGCTCGGCCTCGTTGATCATGTTGAGGCAGATGCGATCTTTGACTGATCCACCGGGGTTGAACGATTCGACTTTGCCGTAGATTGTGGCTGATTCAGGACGAGAGAGCTGATTCAGTCGAACAAGCGGCGTGCCACCGATCAATTCGGTGATTTCCTTATGGGTACGTTCCGTCACCGTCCGCCCCCCATATAAAAGAGGAATTCGAGGCTGTCTCCTTCTTTCACCGGTGTCGTGGCAAGATGATCGCGCTCCAACATCGTGGCATTCAATTCAACCGCCACCATGTGGGGGTCAATGCTTTTGGTCTTGAGCAGATCCAAAACCGTAGCGGCCCGTATATCTTCAGATTTTCCATTTATTTTTACCAACATCGGAGAAACTCCCGGGCGCGGTCTTTCGCTAAAGAATTCAAACGCTAACAAATAGGGCTTCATATTGTCAAGGCGAACTCCGACCAGGTCCATCCTCTATCGCCCCTCATGTCTGCCTCTCAGGATAGAGGCGCCATTTCTCGCTCGAAAATCAGTCTATCGCTCCGTATAATGCGGCCACTCAACTGTTTGGGGGAGTCGCATGTGGAATCAGAATTTCATGTTTCGATTTCAGGACAGCACCCCGTTACCCCAATCGGAAAACGAATTGTTCCATGACACCGATCCGGCGCGGGACAGCCAAGGATTGACGCTGGAAAAGTTCATCTCGGTCTGGATTCAGGGCGACGAAGAGCAAGGGAGACCCACGTCGTACACCAATATCTATGTGCGGACCGCCACGTTGGATTTCGACAAGCGTGCGGGGTTTCTTCAGCCGATTCAAGGCCGCTCTCATCAGATCAAGCAAATCTTGACATCCGGGCAAAAAATCTTTCTCCGGGATTGGCTCAGCAAAACCTCTCCTCACGCGTGGGAAGCGGCGGAAGATCATTTTAAGGCGGTCTTCGAGGCGGAGTAACCGTGCACCTGTCGATATTCAGAGCGCGCCTTCTTGTCGTGTGCTTCAGCATCGGTTGTCTAGTGCCGGCGACTGAAAGTGCAACCATCGAGGTGTACTATGCGCCCGAGGATTTGCCGGGCGACAAGCTGGTGTCGATTTATGACGGCGCGCGGCGATATATCTACGTGGCAGTCTACGGGATTACATTTCCGCCCGCGGTGAAGGCGTTGGTCTCGGCGAAGAAGCGGGGAGTCGATGTGCGAGTCATCACCGATCGGGAAAGACTGGATGATCCCAAACAACAGGCCGCGCTGAGCACCCTTCGTTTGGTCGGGATTCCCATTCGCGTCAATCAACACGACGGGCTCATGCATCTCAAGCAGGTCGTGGTCGATGATGTGATCAATACGTCGGGCTCCATGAATTTGACGACCAGTGGCCACCGCTAC
>DATFCE010000449.1:0-11017 GCA_035253365.1 Nitrospiraceae bacterium | reverse complement strand
AACGTTCGGCGGTGTTGCGGATGAAATTCACCGACAAGGTGTATCGGCAGTTCGGTCCGTATCGGTCGCGTTGTGCCGAATTGGCGTGCCAGTCCGCCAAAAGAGGCCTCTCGATGCTACCGGAGCAGCTTCATCATCTCCGCCCGGCGGTGGTGACTGACCGTAGCTGCATTGTCAACGGGGATGAATGGTGCGAGTGGGAATTCACATGGTCGCCTCAGCCGCGCGGCCGCTTTGTGAACCCCGTCTGGGGTCTGGTCCTCGGCGCCGCGGTCTATCTCTATCTCCGTGCGGTCGGCCATGTCGCCACCGCCTTGGAGGCGTTCATCATTGTTTTGTTGCCGGGACTGATGTTATGGCTCGGGCTCAGACCGCTTCACAAGCAAATCCACAGTTTGAAAGCGCTGATCAAGGAGCAAGACCAGGCGGTCGATGCCCGGCATGAGGAACTCCGAGAAGCCTATCTGGAGCAGGAAGGGACCGCTGTGGAACTGCGCCGGAAGGTGGGCCAATTGACGGCGCTGCACCAAGCCGGGCTTCTCTTCGGTTCCACGCTCGACCGCGCGCAGTTATTGCAGAATGTTTTGCAGACAATCGTGCGCGATCTACGCTACGATCGGGCGATGATTGCCTTTTATGACCGCGCTCGGCACGTGTCTCACGATATCTTCATCCACGGGGTGCCGGAGGAGAGTGAGGCATTTGCCCGTACCATCGAGGTACCAGTCCGGAATCCTCGGAGCCTGGAGGGCGTTGTGCTGTTGGAGGGACGGCCGATTCTGATCAACGATGTCCAAGAGGAAGGGAAACGGCTTCATCCGTTCAATGATCAATTGGCCTCACTGATCAACGGGAAATCCATGATCTCAGTTCCTCTCAAGGTCAAGAATGTGATCATCGGGAGTCTCACGGTCGATCGGATTCGAGAACACTCGCTCACGCAAGATGATCTCGATCTGATGGTGACCGTCGCGGGGCAGGTGGCGATCGCCTTGGATAATGTCCAAGCGTACCAGCAAATCGAGGAACTCAATGTCGGGCTGGAAGAGAAAGTCCGTGAGCGAACACTGGAGCTGGAAAAGGCGGATCGGCTTCGGTCGCTCTTTCTCTCGCATGTCTCGCACGAATTGCGGACGCCGCTCACGGCGATTAAGGGCAGTGTGGAAAACATGCTGGCCGGGATGACCGGGCCTCTCCTCGACAAACAGCAGATGTACCTCCTGCGGGTCGGCGCCAACATCGATCGTCTGACCCGCATGATCGCCGACCTTTTGGATCGGACGCGGATCGAAACCGGCACGATGGAGCTGTCCTTGGCTGCGATCCCTCTGCGGAAATGCATCGAAGATGCGTTGGAACAATTGCGGCCTCTCGCGATGGGACACAGCCAGCAATTGGACGCATGCTATTCTGATACCGAATTAATTGTGTGGGCGGATGCGGACCGTGTGATTCAAATCATTACCAACCTCGTGCATAACGCGATCAAATTCACGCCGGACAACGGACGGATCACGGTTCGGATGGGATTCGATCTGCCCCACCGTGCGACGATATCCGTAGAAGATACGGGACGAGGAATTCCACCGGAAGCCATACCCCGGATCTTTGATCCGTTCTTTCGTGCGGACCCGGCACAGAGAGGCCAGAAGGGCCTGGGATTGGGATTATCCATTGTGAAGAATCTGGTCGAACTCCACGGAGGCACGATTGCGGTCCGGAGCGAAGTGGGACACGGCACGCGATTCGACTTTACGCTCCCGATTCATCCCATCGCGCACAAGCCTCAAGGCCGCGTATCCGGAGGGCGTAACCGCATTCTGGTCGTGGATGACGATCCGGATATCCGGCAACTCCTGACAGATCGACTGGAATCGCACGGATGCCGGGTGACGACGGCGAACGGCGGGAGCGAAGCTCTGGAGGCGTACGGATCGGGGCGGTTCGACGGCCTGATTTTGGATATCGGGCTGCCGGAACTAGATGGCCTTGAAGTCCTTCGGCGGATTCGAGCGCGCGATGAAAAGACGCCGATCGTCATGGTGACGGCCTCGGGCTCGAAACAGCGCGCGGTTCAAGCCATCGGCTTGGGAGCGCAGGCGTATCTGCTGAAACCGTTTGATGTGGCGGAGCTGCAGCAGGTGATGAATGATTGGTTCGGCAGACCTGTAATCGCAGACGAAGATTAGGATATGGTTACGAAATTCCTAAGCTCAACGTCATGGATCGACTACGCATTCGGCATCGTTTGATCCCCTCATGATTACACCCTGAGTGTATCGGTCTGGATAACCCTTCGTATTGGATTCGATACGCCGGCTTTTCCCTCTACCGGTTTTTTTACCAGTATTTTCCGCCCGCGATCGCATTTCTCGACGGCGCATCAATGAGTTGCATGTGTGTCTCCGCCGAGCGCCGCACGCGACTTATGGCACAGTCGTTGCTCACTTCTCGATTCGGGAAGTAGCACATTAGATTCATTTGCATGATTGAGGGAAAGCCGACCATGGAAGCGATGGCGTGGAGCATGATCATGGGGGGATGCGCCCTGTTCGCCATGCTGGCAGTTTGGATTATACGAGGCGGTCTTTTTGGCCTCCGCATATGAACGGCCTTCAGCGCACAGGATCGACATCGGTCGATCTGCATCCTGAGAATACCTAACGTTCCCATCGGGCGGCCGGTGACGCCGCCTCCGAGGGTCCTATGAGCCCCATCCCCGGCATTCCAGAGGAAAGTGTGGCCGCCGTTCTGATTGTCGATGACGAACCGGATATTCGCGAAACATTAAGTGACATGCTGGTACACGAGGGCTATCAGGTCCACGCGGTGGGAACGGGGGCGGCCGCCGTCCAGCAGGCCTCTCAAATCCGTTATGCCGCCGTGCTCCTGGACATCGGGTTGCCGGATCTCGACGGCCACGCCGTGCTCAAAATCCTTTCGGAAATGGACGCGAACTTGCCGGTCATTATTGTGACCGGACAGGCCACCGAGCAGAATACCATCGCGCCCTTGACGAAAGGCGCGTTTGCCTATGCGACCAAGCCCTACAACCCCAAAGAGATCAAGGCGGTGCTGAGCCGTGCCGTCGGCGTGAGAGCTCTGTCGAAGAAGGCGGAAACAGTGGAGACCGCTTTGAGCGAGAGTGAAGAGCGATTTCGCTCCATCGTGCAATCAACCGGCGACGCGATCATCCTGGCCGACGATGCGGGCCATATCGAGTTTTGGAATAAAGCCGCCCATACCATGTTCGGGTATGAGCAGGACGAGGTCAAAGGCCGCCCGTTGACGATGATCATGCCCGAGCGCTTCAGGCGCGCGCATGAAAAAGGCTTGGATCAGGTGCGTGCCGCGGGCCATACGCGGCTCATGGGTCGCACCTTGGAGTTCTTCGGCCTCCGGCGGGATGGGAGCGAATTTCCGCTGGAGCTGTCGCTGGCGACGTGGAAGACACATCAGGGGCGCTTTTACGGGGGTATCATTCGAGATATCACAGAGCGGAAGCGCGGCGAAGATGCCCTGCGACACAGCGAAGAACGCTTTCGTCAGTTGGCCGAAAATATCCGGGAAGTGTTTTGGATGACCAATGCCGACGCGTCTGAAGTCATCTACATCAGCCCCGGCTACGAGGCGCTGTGGGGCCGGACATGCGAGAGTCTCTATGCCGTACCGGGCTCCTGGATGGAGGCCGTCCATCAGGACGATCGCGCCAGAATCCGGCTGGCGGTGCAGACCAAACAGGTACGAGGAGAATACTGCGAAGAATATCGGATTGTGCGCCCTGACGGCGGCGTGGAATGGATTCGTGACCGGGCATTTCCGATTCGCGATGAGTCGGGATCGGTCTATCGCCTGGCCGGTATCGCCGAATGCATTACGCCTCAAAAGATCGCGGAGCAGCGGCTGACGGCTCAGTATGCGGTTGCCCGTGCGCTGTCCGAATCCGAGACGCTGGACGCGGCCACACCGAAAATTCTACAGGCGATTTGTGCAAGCCTCGAGTGGGATATCGGCGCGCTGTGGTTAGTGGACGAACGAGCCGAGGCGTTGCGGTGTGTCCATGTCTGGCATTCTTCAAGCGTCAAGACCAAACGATTCGAAATGTTCAATTGGCAGACGGGGTTTCAACGCGGGGTGGGCTTGCCGGGTCGTGTATGGGCCAGCGGTGAGCCGCTGTGGGTGCCGGATATCACCCGTGATCCGAATTTTCCGCGCGCCGCCATTGCCGGAGAAGCCGGCCTGCACGGAGCCTTGGCGTTTCCGATTAAGTTGAATGCGCAGGTGCTGGGCGTCCTGGAGTTTTTCAGCCGGGATGTCCGCCGGCCGGACGACGATCTGCTCTGGATGCTGAGCGCGGTGGGAAGCCAAATCGGTCAATTCACCGAGCGCCAGCAGGCGGAGGAAGATTTACGGGTGGCCTATGACAAGATGGATGCGATTTTGGTGTCCCTGCCGTGCTCCATTTTGATCGTGGATTACGATCAGCGGGTCGTCTATGCCAATCCGCTGGCGTGCCAGCATTTCTGGCCTGACCACGCTACCTTGGCCGGAAGTCTCGTGCAGGATGTCTTGCCGGTCACCGCCGAGCAGTGGCTCCATCTAGTGGAGGATTTGCGCGCGGCGACGGCCCATGCCCGTCCCCCGCAGGAACGTGAATTTGAGACGCGCCAGCGAATATATCGCTATCGCCTCTTCCCCGTCGCGCTGCGCGACACGTATCGCCAACAGGCGGGCATCGTCTTGTGGGATGTCACGGATCAGCGGCAACTTCAGGATCAACTCATTCAAGCCGAAAAGTTGTCCAGTCTCGGCACGCTCGTGTCGGGGATGGCGCATGAGATCAATAATCCCGTTCAGGGCATCCTCGGCATGGCCGAGATTATATTGCACGAGTTGGATCCCGACAAAGTCAAGGAATATGCCGGCGATATCGTCAAGTATTCAGAACACGTCGGCTCGGTGGTGCGAAATTTCGCTTGCTATGCGCGGCCGGCGTCCCGGGATCGGGAAAGCGAGTTGGAGGTCAGCGAGCGGTTGATCGAAGCCGTCAAGTTGGTGCAACGGGGACCAAAGTTCGGGCACGTGAAAGTCATCACCGACTTTCAGCCGGTGCCGAAACTGAAAGCGCATCGGACTGAAATCGACCAGATCTTCGTGAACCTCATCAGCAATGCGGTCGACGCGATGGCGGGCAAAGGCCGGCTGACGCTCTCAACCCAGATGGAGGGCGAGACGATTACGGTGCGCGTGGCGGATACGGGATGCGGCATTCCCAAGGCGATCGTCAACAAGATCTTCGACCCGTTCATGACCACGAAGGATCCCGGAAAGGGCACCGGTCTGGGCCTTAGCATCGTGCACCGGATCGTGACCAAATACGGCGGGCGCATCAGCGTGGACAGTCAAGAGGGCCAAGGAGCCACATTTACGATTCAATTTCCAAGCGACTCAAAAGAATAGGAGGGTGCCATGCATATCCATTATGCAGTCAACGGCCGGCAGGGGCGTATTCTCGTGGTAGACGATGAACCGCAGGTCAGGAAGCCGATCTCGCTCATGCTCAAGAAAGAAGGCTATGAAGTGATCGAAGCAGAAGACGGGGAGCAGGCGATTTACAAGATCGGTGACGGGGACAATGCGCTCATGGTCGATACCATTCTCTGCGATATTCGCATGCCAAAGATCAACGGCAATGAAGCGATCGCTTATTTCCGATCCCAGTTTCCCACGGTCCCGATCGTGGTGATGACCGGCTATCCGGATGTCGATCTCGCCGTGTCGTTGATGCGGCAAGGCGTCCGGGATTATTTGGTGAAGCCGGTCTCCAAGGATGAACTGCTGACCGTGATGAGGAAGTCGGTCGATCAGCATGTGGTCTTGAAGGATCAGTTCGCGGTCTAAGAAACGGGTAGTAGGGGCATAGAGGGGTAGCAGGGATAAAGTGGACGACCGAACATTTTCCTATGAATCGTGTTATACCTCTACCCCCATATCCCTTTACCCCCTCATCCCTACCCTGAAGGAGGACTATGGCGAAATCTCACTCGAAACGGAAAAAGACCGGCACAAAGAAAATTCTCGCCACCGCCATCAAAGCCGCGTCCCCAGATTCTTCTCTCACTGTCCTTTATATTCACGGCATCGGCAATAAACCGGCCCCTTCGGTCTTGAAACGGCAATGGGATCAAGCGCTGTTCAAAGTCGATATGGGGGAACGCACGCGAATGGCCTACTGGGCGGATATCCGCAATCCCCAGCCGCTGCCGTCGGGTCAAATCGAGGGATTGGCGATGCCGATGCCGGAAGCCTATCATTTCGAATCAGAGCCGGCCCTGCGCCCGGGAAGCAAGCGACTGGTTCCGTATGGCCCGGAGGCGCAAGCCTACGCCGAAGCCGTTGCCCGAAAAATGCTCGCGCCCCCTCCGTTGCCGTCCGGTCCCCAGGCGAAGGGAATGGAAGCCAAAATTCTCCCCGGCTTCATTCGAAAACCCGTCACCGAGTGGCTCACGCGGACGTTTATTCAAGATACCGCGGCCTACTTTTTCGATGCCGACCAGCGAGAGGCCATGCGAGACCGACTGCGCCGCTTGCTGATTCCAGAGAGCCGGCCTTATGTCATCGTGGCGCACAGCCAAGGGTCGATCATCGCCTACGATGTGTTGCGCGAACTGGCCGATCCCCTCCACATTCCGCTGCTTGTCACCATCGGCTCGCCGCTTGGCATCGATGAGGTCCAGGACCATCTGGAGAAACCCCTGCGCGTGCCGGCGTCGGTTGACTCGTGGAAGAACTTTGCGGATCTTCTCGATCCGGTGGCGACGGATAAAACCTTGTCGGATGAATTTACCCCGCGCGGAACGATTGGCGACGAGACGGTCATCAACCGCGACACGATCAGTCTCACCAATTTCAATCCGCATTCGGGAACCGGCTACCTTTCGGTTCCCGTCGTCAGAACGGCGGTCAACGAGGTGGTCGGCCCGGGTTTCCGAGAACCTATCACCCCGTTTGTCATCGCGCGTGATGTGGCCGCCGATATGGCCGATCCTTCGGACCGAGTCCGTCTGCCCGTCTTAATCGAACTCGATGAATCAATTGCGGGCGCCGATCTCGCGTCAAAACGGGAGCGCTTGGAACATGAGCTGAAGGAGCTCGTGCACCAGGCTCCGGAAGCGAAGATCGACGGTCTTCGCCGGTATGTCGCGGCGGATTTGACGCCGGCGGAAGTGGATCGCCTTTCGGCACGGCACAAAGATCTGACGATTGCTCGGATCTGGAAGAACTCGCATAAACATGCCTTGCTGAATGTCTCGACGCACGTCGTCCAGGCCTACACTGCCCATCTCGGCTACCGGGCCACCGGCAAGGACATCACCTGGGCCGTGCTCGATACCGGGATCGCGGCCGGCCATCCGCATTTTTCAAAGTACAACAATATCGCCAAGCAGTTCGATTGCACTCAGCTCGGTCCACCGGTCGGAGGGCAAGTCGCCGATCGTGACGGCCACGGGACCCACGTCGCCGGCATTATCGCGGGAGAGGGTGTAGATCAAGACGGCAAGCCGATTCAAGCCATGGCGCCCGAAGCGAAGTTGTACATCTACAAAGTGCTGGGCGACGACGGCACGGGCAATGATTCCTGGATCATCAAAGCGCTGGACCATATCGCAAACGTCAATGAAGCGGCGCCGGCGCCGGTGATCCATGGCGTCAATTTGAGTCTCGGCGGGCCGTTCGATGCCACGGTGTTCGGCTGTGGGCACTCGCCCATTTGTCGTGAGCTTCGTCGGCTGTGGCGTCAGGGCGTCGTCGTGTGCCTCGCGGCGGGCAACGAAGGGCAAGCGACAATACAAACATCACAGGGGGAGCAAGAGCTGAATCTGGATCTATCGATCGGCGATCCGGCCAATCTGGAAGAAGCCATCGCGGTCGGTTCCGTGCACAAAGCCAATCCGCACTTCTATGGGATTTCTTACTTCTCTTCCAGAGGACCGACAGCCGATGGACGGGCGAAGCCCGATCTGGTGGCGCCAGGCGAGCAAATCCTGTCGTGCAATGCCAGATTCACCGCGAAAAAAGTCGCGACTCACTATGTGGCGATGAGCGGGACCAGCATGGCCTGCCCGCACGTCTCAGGCATTGTGGCGGCCTTTCTATCAGTGCGCCGAGAATTCATCGGCCATCCCGACCAGGTGAAGGAAATATTACTCGCGCGCTGCACGGACCTCAAACGGGACCGTTACCATCAGGGTGCGGGGATGCCGAATCTGGTCCGCATGCTGATGGAAACGTAATAGGATGCTGAAAACGGCGGCATTCACACCCAACCCGACCCCAGGCGCGCCAAGACGCGCCTGGGGTGGGCGGGTGTAACGGATGACCATTTGAACATCCCGAGAGATTGAGCGAAGTCAGGAATCAGGCTCTCTCTTTCCGCCTAACAAGGCTTTCAACCCGAAGTAGCCGAAGGCGTCTTTGAGGTTGGAATAGAGGCGGTTGATGCGGCCCATCTCTTGGTTGGTGACGTATTCCATGGTGAGCGCGACGCGCTCTTCGCCTTCGCCGAGCGGGGTGACGGCATGCCAGAGCTTGTCGCCGTTGAAAATCACCATCGTGCCCGGTGCAGTAGCAAGCGTAAGCTCTTTCATCTGTCGGGTTGGATCGTCTTTATAGAGTTGGCAGACCAGGCGGCAGGATGGCGAACGATCGATCAGGCCCATGAGAACCGTGTACCGGGCGCCCTTATAGTACGACGTGTCATAGTGAAAGCCGATGTGATCGCCCGGCTCGGTGTAATAGTACAGGGCACAGGCATGCGGATCGTTGTCCGGGCACAACATCAATGGCCGGCCGACCAGCCGGCTCATAAAGTCCATGAACACCGGTGATCGATACAAATCGAGAAAGACCGGCATCTGTTCCCGTACCGTGTAATAGCTCACGCTGCCGCCTTTTTTGTGTCCCGGGATATAGTTTCGGTTCAGTTGCGGTTTCAACCGAACGACATCTGGGATCAGGTATTCTGAGACGACGGCTTCGGGCAGGAATCGTTCGAGACAGACAAATTCGTTCTGCTCCCAATAGTCCTTGCTGATCTGCTCCAAGTCCAATGCGGCGACTGCCTGTTCCACGGCGCCGGCAAGGCTTTTGTCCTGTGCGGTGATCATGTCGATCCTCTTGACGTGGCTTGTAATCCCATGAGTGCGATTGGTGTCTCAATGATTGAACGACGGTGCTTTGACGACTTCTACGCCCGGCGGCACGTCAAATTTAAACAGGTCCGGTTTCAGGCCGGTGTTCGGTTTCAGATTGCCGAATTGGAACGTTGAAATATTGCCGCTGATCTCATGAATCGACACTGCCTTGATGAAATAGGTCTTCGGCTGCACTTCCAGCACAATCCGGCCGATTCCTTTCGCCGTTTCTGATTCGCCTGCTTTCGGTATCAATGTGATCAACGGCAGACCGCCGTCCCCTCGCTCGCCGCCTTTCGTCGGTTCGACCTCGAACTGCTCATCGATTTTGGCCACGCCTTGCAGCAATTGCAAGGGCGCCTGCGAGGCGGCCATCTGCGTCAGCTTGCCGACCAATACCTGCTGATGCTCCGGCACATACATCATGACCTCGTCCCGATTGACGTAGATTTCTTCGACGTTCGGATCGAGGTAGTCCCACCGCAGCAGGCCAGGCTTTTTGATCGATACCCGCCCGCTGGATGTCAAAGGCGTGGCAAAGCCTTCAATCCGCGTGAGCTGTTGAAAATCCGCCTGCAAATCCTTCGTCTGCTCGTACCGCGCCTGCAATTTCTTCACAACGTCATGAACCGCCTTCACTTCCTTGCTTTCAACCCCTTCCTTTCCTTCGTCAGCCGCTCTCACCATCCCTGATGCCAACAGGCTTAAGACCGCGATCGCGATCATGAATCTCTTACGGAGGAGGGGCGGGGTGGCCGCTACTGCGCGCATCGAGCGAGCACATTCTGATCGTGCGCGCTCTGCGAGCACGGCGGTTACCCCGCCCCTCCTCCGTCCGAATCCCTTCATGTCTCTTCCTCCTCCCCCACCGGCCCGCGCCGCCCAATCACCTCGCGCCGCCCATCCCGCGCCGGCGCGCTGACGATCCCTTCCTCTTCCATGCGCTCAATCATACGCGCGGCTCGGGGATACCCGACCCGTAGCCGTCGCTGGATCAGCGAAGCCGAAGCTTGTCCGGACGTGATCACGAGATCTTTGGCCTGTTCGTACACTTCGTCGCGCTGCTGCTCCTCGGCCACATCTTCCTGTTTTAGCGATTGCAACTCCTCCAGATATGCCGGCGCGGCCTGCTTTTTAACGAATTCCACGACCCGCCGCACATCCTCATCCGGAACGAAGGAGCCGTGTAATCGATTCAACCGTCCGGTTCCCGACGCCAGGTACAGCATGTCTCCTTTGCCCAGCAGGGCTTCCGCCCCGTTCGCATCAAGAATGGTCCGCGAATCGGTCTTCGAGGAGACTTGAAATGCGATGCGGGCGGGGAAGTTGGCCTTGATCAACCCGGTCAACACATCGACCGACGGGCGCTGCGTGGCCAATACCAGGTGAATGCCCGACGCTCTCGCCATTTGCGCCAACCGCGCGATCTTGTCCTCCACCTCTTTGGGCGCCACCATCATCAGATCGGCGAGCTCGTCGATCATGACGATAATGTACGGCAACGGCGTCGGCGGGGTGGCCGCAGTCGGGGTCATGGCCATTACAGGCTCGTCCGGGACTGTTCGTTCACCGGCGGACAGCCGATCTTCTTCGGAGAGAAATTCGATCGGCAAATCGGTTTGCTCCGGGATATCTTTTGATCGCGATTTCGGGAGCACTCCTTGCGCTTCGGCCACCCACCGGTTATACGCATCGATATTGCGCACGCCGGCTTCGGCCAAGAGCTTGTAGCGACGCTCCATTTCCTGCACCACCCAGCCGAGCCCGCGCGAGGCCGACTTGGGATCGGTAATGACCGGTCTGAGCAGATGCGGGATGCCGTC
>DATFCE010000448.1:0-8760 GCA_035253365.1 Nitrospiraceae bacterium | reverse complement strand
CGATGCGATCATGGTCCCGTGCGCGACGCTTGCGTCGCGCCAGGCATGAGGCTAGAGGCGCGAGGCAATGAGAGGATCAAGGAATAGTCATGGCGCTGACGCTCTATCATGTGAAGTGGTGTCCGGAGTGCGCGGCTGTCCGGGAAAAGCTCGCCGAGTTAGACCTTCCTTATGAAAGCGTGGTGGTCCCGGACTTCCGGCCGATGCGACAGCAGGTGTTCGATGTATCAGGACAGTATTACGTCCCCGTCCTCAAGGATGGGGAGACTGTATTAACCGAAACGCGAGACATTTTAACGCATCTTGATGAACAGTACGGAGGCGGTAAGGGGCAAGCGGCAAGCGGCAATGGGGAGGACATTCCGTGCTGTCCGCTGTAGCCGTTCCCCTTGCCTATTGCCCCTAGCCCCTTGCCAAAGGAGTATTGATGGAAGAGTGGAGGCGCATACTGGCTGACAGTATCGTCAAGCCTAAAGATCTCGCGGATCATCTTGGCATCGATCCGAAGGAGGTGGAAGCGATCGTCGGGGAATACCCCATGCGGATTACGCCGACAGTGATGGCGACCATCAAAGCAAAAGGCGATGCGATCTGGAAGCAGGTCGTTCCCGATCCCGCGGAAATGGAGGACGCGGACGCCGACCATGATCCGCTCGAAGAGGACCTCATGAGCCCGGTGCCGCATCTCGTTCACCGGTATCCCGACCGCGTGCTCTTGATGGTCACGAACCAGTGCCCGATCTATTGCCGATTTTGTACGCGCAAACGCTTGGTCGGCAAGCCGGGCTTCCTCAAGAAAGGCGAGTTGGATCGCGCGATCGCGTATTTGAGAGAGCACCGCGAGGTGCGGGACGTCATTCTGTCCGGCGGCGATCCGTTGTTGCTTCCCGACCACTTGCTCGAACGGATCTTAAAAGCGCTACGATCGATTCCACACTTGGAATTGATTCGGATCGGTTCCCGCGTGCCCGGTTCGCTGCCGCAACGCATCACGCCGAAACTCTGCGAGATCGTCAAGAAGTATCACCCCGTCTACATGAACCTGCATTTCAATCATCCCGACGAATTGACTCCCGAGGTCAAGGCCGCCTGCGGCATGTTGGCGGATGCCGGCATTCCGTTGGGCGCGCAGACCGTGTTGCTGAAAGGCGTCAATGATCATCCGGACATTATGAAGCGGTTAGTGCACCAACTTCTCCTGGCGCGCGTGAAACCGTATTATCTCTATCAAGCGGACCTGACGAAAGGCACCAATCATTTTCGCACCACCGTGGAAACCGGCATGAATATCATTCGGGAATTGCAGGGGCATACAAGCGGTATGGGAGTTCCCCACTATGTGATCGATGCCCCCGGAGGAGGAGGAAAAATCCCCATTCTTCCCGCCGACTATTTGATGCATCTGGATGAAGACGGCGCGGTGTTGAAGAACTATGAGAACAAGACCTTCCACTATCCGCAGCCCTCGCTGGCCTCGGTCCTCGCACCGGGCGATCGGCCTCAGGATCGAAACCGCCGGCGTGAGTTGCCGATGGTCGGGGTCCATCCGTCGCTCGCATCGTGCGATGCTGGAGCGTTGGACGACTGTTGAGCCTCGCTGGCCTACCACACACCGTCGGTCATTGCACCGGTGCGTGGAACGGTGTATGACAAGCCAACACCCGGTCGAGTACCTCGATGACTGATCATCTTCGAACCCTCTTCCCCGAGTTGGAGCGGGACCTCCAGAGCCTGGTCTTTACGACGGGCATCTTGCCGTCGCAGAAGATTCGTGAACTGATCCAGGACGGCCGCATGACGGCGCGCGCCACCATTGACGAGGACCAAATTCAGCCGTCGAGCATCGACCTGCGACTTGGACCGGTCGCGTATCGCATGCGGGCCAGCTTTCTTCCGTCCAAAACCTCGGTGGATGTCCGGCTCAAAGACCTCATGATGACAAAGATTGATCTGACGCGCCCGACGGTTTTCGAGAAAGGATGCGTCTATCTGGTCCCCTTGCTAGAGCAGCTTAATTTGCCGGCGGATATCTCGGCCAAAGCCAACCCCAAGAGCACGACGGGCCGGCTCGACATTTTCACCCGGCTCATTTGCGATACCGGCAATGAATTCGAACGCGTGCCGGAAGGGTACAAGGGCACATTGTATGCGGAAGTCGTTCCGCGGACCTTTACCGTGATCGTGCGCGAGGGCGTGAAGCTCAATCAGTTACGGTTCATTCGCGGCTGCCCTCCGCCGTCGGACACGACGCTTCAGGAATTGGACGCGCGCGAAACCTTGGTCTACGGCGAACAGGATGCCCCAAAGGACGCGCACATTGATCGCGGGTTGAAAGTCTCGCTGAACCTCCACGCCAAAGACGATCGAGGCATCATCGGCTATCGCGCCAAAAAGAATGCGCCGGCCATCGACCTGCTGAAGCACGATCACTATGAGCCGGGTGAATTTTGGGATCTCATCGAGATGCCAAGGTCCAATAGCATCATTCTCAATCCCGACGACTTCTATATTTTGCTGTCGAAAGAGAAAGTCCGAATTCCCACCGGCTATGCGGCTGAAATGGTCGCGTACGATCCGTCCATGGGCGAATTCCGCATCCATTACGCGGGATTTTTCGACCCGGGATTCGGGTACGGCGCCAGCGACGTCAAAGGATCGCATGCCGTGTTGGAGGTCCGCTCTCACGAAGTGCCGTTCCTGATTGAAGACGGTCAGATGGTCGGCCGGCTGATTTATGAACGCTTGTTGAGCGTGTCCGACAAGATCTATGGGTCGAACATCGGCTCGTCTTACCAAGGGCAAGGATTAGCGCTGAGCAAACAGTTCAAGCGGCAGACACCATTCACGACGCTGTAGATCACCACAGCGGCTGCAAGGACACCATGCCCGACGAAGATCACGACTCACGACACAGTACTTTGGACGGCTCAGGATCTACTGAAGAACGCCAGTTCAACGTGGCGGCCATGATGGTCGGCACGTCGATGATGTTCGTCGGCTTCCTGAATGTTTTGCTGTCGATCAGCGGCGGGTTTGAATTCGCCGGCGTGACGCCGATATTGCTCTATTTTGCCGGCATGGCCATTTGGGGGTATGCCGTGATCCGAAATCCCTCCATCCGCTATGCGGTTATGGCGGCGTCCATCATCGTCGCACTGGCGTTCTTTCATTACGGCGAAGTGCTGTTTTGGCATAAGCAGGTGGTGTTCTGGGGAACCGTGATCATGGTCGTCTTCTTCATGTTCAAGACCGCCGAGCCGAACAAGCCCAGATAAAAAAGGCGATCAAGTGTTCATTAGTGTCGTCATACCCGTTCTCAATGAGGAACGGCTGCTGCCGGACACGCTAGCTCACACTCTCGCATGCGGCTTCGATGAGCTGATTGTCGTCGATGGCGGCAGTACGGATCGGACTCGCGAGATCGTTCAGACGTTCCAACTCAGCACGCAGCACGCAGTATCTACTCGTATCACGCTGCTCGCCGCGCCTCCAGGCCGCGCTTCACAGATGAATGCCGGCGCATCGGCCGCCGTGGGCGACGTGCTGCTGTTTCTCCATGCCGACACACGTCTCCCAACGAATGCCCGTACACTGATCACGGCCGCGCTTCAGGGTTCCGATTGCATCGGGGGACGGTTCGATGTCCGGTTCGATCCGGATTCCGGATGGGGCCGCCTGATCAGTTGCATGATGAACGTTCGGTCGCGGTGGACGGGCATCGCGACCGGGGATCAAACGGTATTCGTCAAACGTGCTTCGTTCCAGCACCTCGGCGGGTTTTCCGAGATACCTATCATGGAGGACATCGAATTCAGCCGTCGTATGAAACGAGCCGGCAAGATTGCAGCACTCGGCACACCGGTGGTCACGTCTTATCGCCGCTGGCAGACGCATGGTCCTTTTCGCACCATTCTCCTCATGTGGGCCTTGCGCACCCTGTATTGGCTCGGCATCAGCCCGCGCACCTTGAGCCATTTGTATGGCGATGCCAGGTAAAGGCGCAAGGCAAGAAACCTCTGCCTCTCGCCCTTCGCCTCGCGCCTCACGCCTGCAAGCGCTCGAAGCGGCGCTGATTATTTTCGCCAAAGCGCCGATTCCCGGCGAAGTGAAAACGCGCCTCTGCCCGCCGCTGACTCCTGATGAAGCCGCGAGCCTCCACGGAAGCTTCGTGCTCGATATGTTGGAACGCAGCGGCAAAGCGGCGACGCAGGGTGGTGGCAGCAAGCGCGCGCAGGGATTCGATCGCTTTCTGGCGTGCGCACCGTCGTCAGAGCACGTCTTCTTCAAGATCATGGAAGAGCGCCACGGCGTCCGGCTGATCGATCAGATCGGCGAAGATCTCGGCGCTCGCATGGATCAGGCCTTTACCACGATCTTTGGCCTGGGCTATGCCCGTGTGCTGTTGGTCGGAACAGATCTTCCTATGCTGTCGGAGTTGATCTTCTCCCAGGCGTTCCACCGTCTCGTCGATCATGATCTGGTCCTGGGCCCCGCAACGGATGGCGGCTATTTTCTGATCGGACTCAAGCAACCCGCGCCTCAACTCTTCACCGGCATTCCGTGGTCCACCGATCAGGTCTTGGCGCATACGCAACGCAAGGCCGATGCGCTTGGACTCAAGACAGCGCTCCTCGCTCCCGAGCGGGACATCGATACGATTGAGGATTTACGAGTACTCATTCAGGAATGCGGCTTACTGCCTTCGGCCTCGCGCCCATCCCCTCGATCCGTTGCCTTATCGAAACGCACGGCCGGCGCGCTCCGGCTTCTGGCGGAACGACATAAAGAATTAATGATTGGCTGATCTGCGGATTGAGAGATCTTTAAATCACCACATCACCCAATCGCCAAATCACCAATGGAGCAATGCTATGGTTGGTCGTGTCGCTGTCATTACCGGAGGGGCAAAAGGCATCGGGCGAGCCATCGCGCTCGATCTGGCCGCTGACAAATGGTCCATCGCGATCGCGTACCGAACGAGCGAGGCCGGGGCGGATGATACTGCGCGGGCCATCACAGAGCGAGGCGGAGTTGCGATGCCGTTGCGATGCGATGTCTCGGATCCGGCAGCGGCCCGGGATCTCATTCAGCAGGTCGAAGGAAAGTGGGGGCGCATCGATGCGTTGATCAACGGGGCGGGGCCATATCACCGGAGGAATCTTTTCGAAGAGACACTGGAAGGGTGGACCGAGATGTTCGACAATAATCTCCATCCGATTTTTTATTTGGGACAGGCGGTCGCGCCCGGCATGAAAACCCGAAAATACGGCCGGATCGTCAATTTCAGCATGGCCAACGCGGATCAGATGATCGCGCAGCCGGAGATCACCGCGCACTACATCGCCAAGGCCGGCGTACTCATTCTGACTCGCACGCTCGCCAAGCTCCTCGCGCCTCACGGCATCACCGTCAACGCCGTCTCCCCCGGCTTCATCGATTCCGGCAGCGCCCCGCCCGGTGAGCTATTAAGCATGGCCAAACGCATCCCCGCCGGCTACATCGGCGAAGTCAAAGACACCGTTTCAGTAGTACGCTTCCTGCTATCAGACGCAGCGCGCTACGTGAATGGAACCAATATTCACGTCAGCGGCGGCTGGGGAATATAAGGCTGCTGAAAACGCCTTATCTTCACCCGCCCAGCCCCAAGCCGGCCAAGACCGGCTTTTTGCCCGCGCTGCGTTCTCAGTCACGCGTCTCCCTGCGACGTACGCAACTGTACGTCTCAGTCGCCGCGTTCCCTGCGGACTTGCTGCAGGCCGTTTTGAGCAGCCTTAAAGAAACGAAGACGACCGTTCCCTAGCTTTTAGTACGGCGAATTGACAGCCTCTGAATAAACGCGCTAGTTTTGGCCCGCGACTGCTAATCCCCACACGTTAAGCCTTTGCTGATAGACCTGCGCTCGTGAAGGACAGGCGATGTCGAAGATCTTCATCAGCCACTCCAGTGCCAACAATGCTGCGGCGTTGGCCGTCGCTGAATGGCTTGAGGAGAATGGGTGGGACGAGTATTTTCTGGACATCGCCCCTGCGCGGGGCATCTCCCCAGGTGAGCGCTGGCAAGAAGCGCTGAAACGCGCTGCCGACCGGTGTGAGGCCGTGCTCTGTCTGATTTCGTCAGCCTGGCTCAAGTCAGACATGTGTCGCGAGGAATTCAATTCCGCTAGGATACTTGGCAAGACGATTTTTGGAGTGCTCATTGAGTCCACACCGCTTGAGAATGTGCCGAGAGAAATGACGGCGGAGTGGCAGCTCTGTGATCTCGTCGCCGGAAACGAACGGCAAACGTTCCGCGTGCACGCCGACCAATTCGTGCTTCACGCTGAGGTCGCGTTCGCTAAGGAGGGGTTGGCCCGACTCAAAATTGGACTTCAGAAGTCCGGCCTCGACCCTTCGACCTTCCCATGGCCTCCAGCCCCCGATCCCAAGCGTGCTCCTTATCGTGGCTTGAAGGCCCTGGAAGCAGAAGATGCCGCCGTTTTTTTCGGTCGCGAGGCGACGATCGTACGTGGGCTAGACGCCCTGCGCGGCATTCGCGAACGCGGCGTGGAACGGATGCTAGTCATCCTCGGCGCGTCGGGCGCCGGCAAGTCTTCCTTTCTCCGAGCGGGTCTGTGGCCACGCCTGAAACGCGACGACCGCCACTTCCTTCCGCTTTCCATCATCCGACCCGAGCTTGCCGCCATTAGCGGGCCAAACGGATTGATCGCGAGTCTCGAAGCCGCATTTCGCGAGCGCAAGGTGACGAGAGATCGTGCGGACATCCGCAAGGCGCTGGAGGAACCCGGCGGGTTCGATCGTGTAATGTCAGAGCTTCAGGCTCTCGCTCACAAGGCAATCGACGAGGAAGCTGAACCGCCGACCATTGTGATCCCCATCGATCAGGGCGAGGAACTCTACAACATGGAAGGCCGCGCCGAGTCCGAACTCTTCCTCTCACTCCTCGGACACGTACTCGCCCCGCCTGCAGCTCAGCTAACCGAGGCCGTTGCAACGAGGAGACGCATGCTCGTCATCGTGGCCATTCGGTCTGACTCCTACGAGCAGCTGCAGACCGACGTAATGCTTGAGAGCGTCAAACAGGCACTCTTCAACCTGCCGTCTCTGGCGCACGCGGAGTTCAAGACGGTGATTGAGGGACCCGCGAAGCGCGCGAATGACGCAGGGCGCAAACTGTCAATCCAACCAGGGCTGACAGAGCGGCTGTTGCAGGACGCAGAAGGTGCCGACGCCCTGCCGCTCCTCGCTTTCACTCTCGAGCGGCTCTTCATAGAACACGGCGGTGACGGCGACTTGCGGATCGACGAATATGAAGCGCTCGGCGGCGTGAGGGGTTCAATCGAGGCTGCGGTGACGGCAGCGTTCAGGGAACCTGAGCGGAAGCCTACAGTCCCGACCGACAAGGCAGAGCGCAAGCGCCTTTTACGCCAAGCGTTTATCCCATGGCTCGTGAGTGTGGACCCTGGAACCGAGAATCCAAGGCGGCGCGTTGCATACTGGAAAGACATACCGGCGGAGGTGCATCCCCTACTCGAACGGCTAATCGAGGCACGGCTTCTCGTCCGCGACCGTCGCAGGATCGACGTAGACACTCAGGAATTCGTCACCATCGAAATCGCGCATGAGGCGTTGCTTCGGCAGTGGCCGACGTTGAGCAAATGGCTCGATGATGACAAGGCCTTTCAGCTTTGGCGGGGCCGGTTAGCAGGCAGGATGGAGGAGTGGAAACAAACTGCGCGCAATGAGAGTGTACTGTTCCGTGGCGCAACGCTTGACGAGGCGAATGAGTATCTTACTGAGCGTGAAAAGGATTTAACTGCACCGGAGCAGGCATTCATCCGTGCTTCTTTGAAGCAGCGCCGTAAAGATTGGTGGGATAACCCTCCTGCAGGGGTTACTATCTGGATCGGCTGGTTACTCGCAGTTATAGTGTATGTACTGATTCCACAATGTCAGGGAGATAAATGATGCCTTACGCTAGCTCTCAGTAAACACGGTGGCCCGCTGCTTAGAGAAAGAGCAACGGTGAGGAACCTCATTAATACCCAGGGCCGACTTTGCTTTCCGAAAGCTTTCTTCAGAGCGGCTCAATCTCAGTCTTCTTTGAACCGCCAAGAGAAGACTTTGGGAAGAAGATCGGTCCAAGTCGATGTGCACGATCACGACCAATGACGATCAGTTTTGCATACCGGATGGCGTTTTGGATATCTGTTTGGAAACCAGTGGAAATTGCTCAGGATGCTCGATTGACTCTACAGCTAGATCAATGTCGAGGTCCGGCCAGTACAGGTGTCCTGGATGAGGCATCTCAACTCTAAGAATCGAGCCGCTTCGGGAAGGACCGCGTCTTGGCGCGGTAGGGCGGGTGGGTGAGAAGATGCATCTTTGAACCAGTGGAACTTGCTGAATGGAACGAAAAGTTCGCGGCCTTGCAGCAATAGCCACAGCCCATGTTGGGAAATATAACTGACTTCAACCCCTGAGATGGCAGGGCTCATATAGGCATCTCCCAGAGCCTGCGGAGTTAGGCTCTTCACTCACGCCTATTGCCTCTTGCCACTTGCCTCTCGCCTATTATTTTCCAAACGCCTTTTTCAATAGCGGCTCGACTTCGCCTTTTTTCTCCATCGGATCGAGAATGTCGGTGTCGCCGTAGAACTGGCCGTCGATGAAGACTTTGGGCAGCGTGGGCCAGTTAGTCATTTTGGTGAGGACTTCGCGCTTGGCCGGGTTCTGCAGGACGTCGATCAATTCATATTGATAG
>DATFCE010000447.1:0-3698 GCA_035253365.1 Nitrospiraceae bacterium | reverse complement strand
CGGCAAGTTAAGGAACGTCAGATGAAAGGCATCAAACTATTCGCCAGCAAAGCAGCCCAACGGGCCGTCGCGCGTAGCGTCTTCCGATCTGAGATGGAGGAGAAGGCCAAGGATCCACGAATTGCGGGCCACGCTGGGGCTTCTAAACACAATCCCGCCCGACAAGACGGCGGCTCAGATCATCGAGGAGAACCGCAAGTCATGAGCGATATTGACTTGGCCGAAGCTCTTCGCCTGATCCGCAAGCACATGGAGCCCGGCGACACGCTTGGGAAGATGTTCTTGCGGGTCGCGAAAGAACTAGATGGCGAGCTTTATCGTCAGGCCCTGCGGGATTGCCAAACCCTGACGCCATCCTTGATGGCGGGCGACGACGCCATTGAGAGGCTGAAGCAGATCAACCGTCACGTCTATGACGTGCTCGGTGTGCGCTGACCGCGCCTTAAGGCAGATGGAGAGAGATGATGAAATGCGCTTGCCAATCTTCTGATGCCCATAATTGTTGGGCACTCCGTTATCACGGGCACACCGGCGTATCGGAGCTAACCGTCGCCAATGAAGGCGGACCATGCGAGTGCGCCTGCCACGAAGAGATGGACTACGAACAGGACCGCGACGAACAATGAGCGACTACCGGCGCGCAGATGGGTCAAGGCGCATTTGTCGTTGTGAATGCGGCGGATGGGTGCGTGGCGTCGAAGACTTCGGCCAGCTTTGGACGTGGTGCACGAAATGCAGCCCGATTAGCACTTGCCGAGAAGACAGAATTAACGACGACACGAGGCGGATATGTCAGAAAAACAAGTAACTATTCTGCAACAGAAGAAGGCCGCTGAGCTGGCGCTCAAACTCGACGAAGGGCTTGGGCTTTGCGTCGCTCATCCGGAGGGTGCCGATATATATCTTGGTGACCTGATCATAATGGGAGCAGAGATTTCCGACTTGCTGAGAGAGCTCGGTGGCCTGCCCAAGCTTGTTCGTTAACCACCCCTTAAGATTGGAGAGAACATGAGCGACGAAGAACTCCACACGAAGCTCAATCAGCTCGCCGCCAACATCAAGGATGCCGAAAGGGCATACGAGAACGCCTATCACGCTTGGGTGATGGCAGGAAACGGCTTGCGCCGCCTAGAGCGAGAGCACCGCAAGGTCTGGCTCGATCTATTCGGACGGCCGCCGACAGTCAGTTCGCGTTAACGCGTCGATAGACCTAGGGAGAGGGAAATGGCCGAACGTGTGTGGTGCGTGAAGCACCGAAGCGGCTGGTGCGCTTCCAAGACGAACCGGCCTTGGGATGAACGCAGCTTTAGCGTCCCGACCGCCTGCGGCTATTTCATCACCCTGCCGCTGGGCAAGAGCTTTCGGGATCCGACCTGCCTCGAATGTCTCGAAGTGCTAGAACCAGCGGCAACAGCTTAATAGGGTAGTTAAGATGAGCAGAGGATTCCAACAGGACGAAGCTGGCGAGTGGGTGCCGTTCGATGATGACTTGCCTTCTGGCATGATCTGCCAAGATTGTGGCGAGCGTCACTTCTACGATTTTCTAGACAAGCCTGAGCCGCATGAAGGCAGCGGGCTATGTTGGAGTTGCTGGGCGCACCGTCATATAAATCAGCAGATAAGGAGTGAATGATGGGGTGGAGAAATATAGTGGTCGATGGACGGCAATATCGCTGGCGGGGCGCTAGCTTTGTCGTGATTCAAGACCAAAGCGGCAAGCGAGTGGCCGCCGGCTCGGCGCCGGAGATCAAAGGCATTTCGTGGAACGATTGGGAGCGTGGTGGATGGAAGATCACGCCCGATGGGATGATGCGACCCGGTGAGGTCGCCGACTTCATTCGGCGGTCTGTTTCTTAACATCACAGATAGGCAAGCCAATGGATGCAGAGACTAGGAAGCACTTCGAAGCGCATGTCAGGAGCCTTGAGGAAAGGGCATGCAACGGCGATTATGATGCGGTAAAGTCGCTGGCCTGCATGGCTCTGCTTGTCGCGGACGACGGGCCGGACGATGGCGGCGGGGAGGTCATAGACTTCCAGCAGTTCTTCTTGCGTGCGGCATGAAGTACGTAGAGGGCGACGATGACCCGCCCCGCGAGGAGCCTATGAAGGCCTACACGAAGCGCAGGAAGCGGCGGCGGGCTAACTCGGTGGTGAAGCACGGCAAGGCATCAGTGCGTGCCCACCGGCGCCTGGGAGGCCGTACAGGCCAGATCAACAGCAAGCGACCGAAGGCCCCACGCGTCTTCCACCGTTCAAGTAGGCCGAACCCGCCAGGGCCGAGCGGCATGAACCTTGGAGCGCCTTAACGATGACTTTAGATGAGCCATACTGGGCCAGGAAGCAGGATCAGTTCGGGAATCCGGTCGGCCGCTACTCGTGGCGCGGCATCAAGCGGGGATGGTCATGCCACCATTGCGGCGGGTTGTTCCGGGGAAAGGCCGCCCTCCTAGAACATCAAGCACGAGTGCTGGAGCAGGATCACGTTAACGGTGAGGTAGGGAAATGATCGGTTGGGTTTATACGGGGCGCTTGAAGCCCGCTCGAATAGCCTGGTCCCCGTGCTGGCCCCAATATGAACTGGCTAGGTGCCGCACGCCTACACTCCGCAAGATGCCAATGAGTCTGCGCGGCTGGAATAGGGTCGAGGACGATCGCTCTCGACGCCAGAACTACCCGCGCGTGATCGACGACTACGGCATTGACCGCCGTCCGCGTAAATGAGCAATCAGGTCAAACTTCCGGGCATGAAGCAGCGGATCTGGTTGAGCTTGCCGTTCTGCCGATAGGGCCAGACCAGCGCGTGGCCTGCCCGGTTCGGCTCAAGGATCACGGCGTTTTCGGGAACGTCTACCCACTCGCCTTCAAGGCGCACGCGGTAGCGCCCGCCATCGTTATCCCAATCTGGGTCATCAATCCGCATCGCGTCTGACCCATCGCAGCAGGGTCCAGCCTTCTTGCTCTGAAGCGCCTTGAACCAGCCGTCGAGATCGGGCCTGCTGTGATCGTGCCCCCAAGCCTTGTAGGCAGCTCCACCGAGCCCCAGGATCACAAGAACGAAGATGATGAGCCATTTTTTCAGCGCGCGGCCCATCGCGTCTTCAGCGGTCATTCCGTCCTTCCTTTCGACCATCCCACCAGTTTTGGATCAGCACGCCGACTACAAGGATCAAAACAACGATCGTCATCGCGAGGATGTATTTGAGCGTGAAGTTGCTCACTGCTGTCTCGCAATGGCGGCAATGCTCGCCTTGAGATCCCGCATGTCGTCCCGGTACTCCTCGCGGAAGTCCCGGAAATCTTCCTTCTTCATGAAATCTTTCTCGGTATAGAACCGATGCTCGTCCATCTGCCGCCGAAGGCCGTCAAAGGCTTCCTTGAACTGGTCGGTCAGCATGTCTTTCCCGTCATCTGCCTTCTGAGCATGTGTGGCCATGACCGCCCTCATCTCTTCACGCAATGCGCGGATTTTGGTATCGTAGTCGTCCTTGACGGATTGTTCCTTCTTGGCGCTTGATCGCCCCCATTGCCACGCGCCAAGGATCATTCCACCGAAGCCGGAAGTCAGAGAAATCCCGGCCTTGATGGCCAAATCAGCCCAATCACCCATTCCTATTAACCTCCTAGCAACCGCCGATTTGCTAGGACCGATTCCCAGCCTGGCAGTGAAAACGCTTTCACTGTCGGGTCAGGGTCATC
>DATFCE010000446.1:0-2506 GCA_035253365.1 Nitrospiraceae bacterium | reverse complement strand
CTCCCTGTACCTCCTTACTCCTTCTCTTCCCTTAGCTCTGCTGCCGGTCTTGCGCCGGACCACCCTGCCGGGAAAGATTCCGCGCGCTGTTGATTAAGCCCACATGCGTGAACGCTTGGGGAAAGTTGCCCAGCAGCCGTCTTGATTTAGGATCGTACTCTTCCGACAACAACCCCACATCGTTTCGAAGAGCCAGGAGCCGGTCGAAGATCTTTTGGGCGTCCGCGAACCGGCCCATCAGCGCCAAATTATCCGCGTACCAGAAGGTGCACGGCAGAAAGACGCCTTCATCCCCCGGAAGGCCATCGATCGCTTTCGATGGTTTATAGCGCCGCACGAATCCTTCCACCATCAAGTCCCGTTCGATGGCGCGCACCGTCCCCTGTACGCGAGGATCGTCTGCCGGCAGAAATCCTACCAGTGGAATCATGAGCAAGCTGGCGTCCAATTCTTTCGATCCGTAGGATTGAACAAATGCTCCCAAGCCTGAATCGTATCCGTCGCGACAGACCTGATCATGGATGTCGGCGCGCATGGCTCGCCATCGATCCAACGGCCCGTCAAGCTTGAATTGTTCGATGGCTTTCACTGCCCGGTCCATCGCCACCCAGGCCATCACCTTCGAATGGGTGAAGTGCCGTCGGGGTCCCCGCACTTCCCATATCCCTTCGTCGGGCCGTTTCCAGGCCGATTCCAAGAAATCAATCAAGGCGCGCTGCAATTTCCACGAGGCCTCCGGCGTTTCAATCCCGGCTCTCCGGCTTTGGTGAGCCGCATCCATGATTTCGCCAAAGACGTCGAGCTGGAACTGCCGGACCGCCTCATTGCCGATGCGGACCGGCGCCGAATTCTCATAGCCCGGCAGCCAGTCCAACTCATACTCCGTCAGCCGCCGCTCGCCGGCCGGCCCGTACATGATTTGGAGTTCAGACGGCCGCCCCGCCACCGCTCGAAGCAGCCACTCTCTCCAGGCATGCGCTTCTTCATGGTACCCGGTGATGATCAGCGCGTACAACGTGAACGTGGCATCTCGAATCCAACAATACCGATAGTCCCAGTTCCGCATGCCCCCGATCCATTCAGGAAGGGAGGTCGTCGCGGCGGCGACGATGCCGCCGGTTGGCGCATAGGTCAAGGCCTTCAACGTGATCAACGATCGGACGACCGCGTCTCGCCATCGGCCTTCATAGGTACAACGGCTCGACCACTCTTTCCACCACTGCTCGGCGCTCGCCAACGCCTCTTCGGGGTCGATGGAGGACGGCTCGGGGTCATGCGACGGATACCAAATCAAAACAAACGGCACTCGTTCGCCCTCGGAGACCGTGAAGTTCGACACAGTCGTAAAGTTTTCGCCGTGAGTGGAGACCGGACTCCGTAACACGAGCGCCTCAGGTCCGGCGACGGCACGAAGCATACCATCCGTGCGGCGCACCCACGGCACGATCGAGCCATAATCGAACCGGACGATCAGCTCCATACGCATGGGAACCCGGCCCCGCCGTCCCTCCACGATCCGCACAAGATCTACTTCACGCTCGCGCGGCGGCATAAAATCGATCAGCGCCACGGCGCCGTCTTCGGTCTCATACTCGGTTTCGAGCACTAAGGTATCGTCCCGATAACGCCGTTCCGTCTTTCGTATATTCCCCGCCGGAGCCAATAGCCAGCGCCCATGCTGTGGCGTGCCGAGCAACGCCGCAAAGCATGCGCCTGAATCGAAACGCGGCAGACACAACCAGTCGATCGACCCGTCGCGACCTACCAAGGCCGCGCTTTGCGTGTCGCCGATCAGCGCATAATCTTCAATCCGTGACGCCATATTGCCTCCCGACGTACCAACCGCTCGGTAGAGTTATGGCTGAGGACTTATGAGGAGTCAATCGGACAAAGAGAGAAATAGGAGATGGCGACGGGTGGGACGAGGAAGGAAATCTTGGTAAGAGTCTTCCTAGGGTTAACCGCCCCCGTTGGGGCTGCCTCCGCCTTTTAGAAAACGGCCTTTCACGACGGCCGACGCCGCCTTGAGACCGGCGAATACCCCGCTCAATTTGGAGACGACGCTTCCACCCTGGCCGCGGACAAGGCCTTGAACCTGTTGGACCGCCTCGCCCATTTGACCCACTGCGTGAAGAAACACGGAGGCATGCCCAATGCCGTCCCGCGCTTCGATCGCGAGCGCATTGACATGGTCCGTAACGAGACGAACCTCCTTCAGCAGCAACGGCAACTCGCTGTTGAGGTGAGCCAGCAGGCGCTCCGACTCATGCGCCACCTTCCTGATCTGAATCAACGTGAGCACCAGATAGATGACCAGTACGGCAAATGCAATCGCGGCTATCAACGCGGCAACCCCCGTCATCATGTTGTACCTCTTTTCGCGTGTCGCCTTCGGATCACGATCGTGATGGCCGAACCGTGCTACCGGATAACCGCCCGCTTCAGATGCCAGTCCGTGGCCTGCTCATAGGCGTGCGCGCCGCGCAGAATCAATTCTTCTTCAAAG
>DATFCE010000445.1:0-5964 GCA_035253365.1 Nitrospiraceae bacterium | reverse complement strand
CTTGCATCATCAAGCGGTAGAGTTTCTTGTCACACTGCGCGCGGAGCGCGCGCACGGCGGGCCCCTTGCTCGTATTGATCATGCGAAATTGAATGCCGGCGCGATCCGTGTTGCGGCCCATCTCCCCGCCGAGCGCGTCCACTTCTTTGATCAGGTGCCCCTTGGCGATGCCGCCCATGGCGGGATTGCAGGACATCTGGGCGATTTTCTCTTCATCCATGGTCAGCAGAAGTACAGACGTTCCCATGCGTGCCGCGGCAAGCGCCGCTTCGCAGCCCGCATGCCCTCCACCGACCACAATGACGTCGTAACTACCGGCCATGGATTCCTATCGCCTCACCTATCACTTCTTGCCTTTAGCCTCGTGCTGGATTACTTGCCGATACAAAATTCGCTGAAGATCCGGTCCAGGATATCATCAGTACTGACCGCTCCTGTAATCTCTCCAAGCGCGTTGATGGCCCCGCGCACATCCAACGCGATAAATTCACCGGACAGATCCGTCGAAACCGATTCGATTGCTTTGTCCAAAGACGACACGGCCGCCATGAGAGCCGCGCGATGACGGGCGCGCGTCGCCATGGCCCCTTCACGAGGTTCGAGATCCCATTTTCCCACAGTTCGTCGTATCACGTCGCGGAGGTCGTCCAATCCCGCGCCGGTCTTGGCGGAAATCCACACGACGGGCGCGAGGCGGTTCAAATCCGACTCTGGAATGCCAACGGGAAGATCGCCTTTATTGACGACCACGATCTTCGGTTTGTCGCCGGCGAAGGCAAGAAGGTCTCGGTCTTCCGGTGTCAACCGCGACGACCCATCGAACACCAACAGCAACACCTCCGCCTGTTCGAGCGCGGCGCGACTACGCTTGATGCCTTCGTGTTCCACGAGATCATCGGTCTCCCGCATACCGGCGGTATCCAGAAAACGCACCGGCACGCCCCGGATATTGATGACCTCATCCAGCACATCACGCGTGGTGCCGGGAATCGACGTCACGATGGCGCGATCGGTCCCCAGGAGAGCGTTGAGCAGACTTGATTTCCCTACGTTCGGCCGCCCGATAATCGCCGCGATCGCTCCGTCACGCAAGATTCGACCTTCTTCATAGGTCTGCGCCAGACGCAAGACGTCCGCCCTCGTCTCGCGAAGCTGGCGGAGCAGCTCGTCCGATGGGATGAACGTTAAATCTTCTTCGGTAAAATCGATGGCCGCCTCGATCTGCGCGAGTATCCCGATCAGGATGTCGCGCATCCGGTCCACTTGCTTCGATAGTGCGCCCCGCAGTTGCTCCTGAGCCACCCTGAGACCGTCGGTGGTCTTGGCGCGGATCGTATCGAGGACCGCCTCGGCTTGCGTGAGATTCAATCGGCCATTCAAGAATGCGCGTTTGGTGAATTCGCCGGGCTCGGCGAATCTCGCGCCGCAATGCACCAAGCCGTCACACAGCCGCTGTAACACCAGTGGTCCGCCGTGGCAGTGAATTTCGACCACATCCTCAGCGGTGAACGAATGGGGGGCCCGCATCACGACCACCAAGGCTTCATCGAGGAGGGTCACAACGCGGCAAGATGGGCCGGTGGTTGCTAAAGATACATCGAGCACATCTGCGTGATACAGCCGATGACTTTCAAGGTCGGCAAGCGATCGACCGGAGCGCGTGCGAACGACACCGCCCGCGACAGCCATCGCTCGTTCTCCACTGACGCGGATAATGCCGATGCCTCCTTCTCCCGGGGGGGTGGCCATCGCACAAATTGTGTCTTCCAATGCCATGGCGCCGCATTACGACTCGACCTGGCTTTCCGCCTCGGTCTTGGCCGGTTTCTTTTTCTTATTGCCGGATGCATTGCCGTCCGCCGCGTCCGGAGCGGGTTCTGCGACGGCGGTCGAGAAGGTCGGCCTTTTGAAAATGTACCGGTCGGTGATGAATTGTTGGCTGATCGTAACGACGTTGTTCGTCAGCCAGTACAGCACGAGACCGGCCGGAAACGTTAAGAACAGCACCGTCATGAACGCCGGCAGCATCAACATAATCTTCGCCTGGGTCGGATCCATCGTCGTCGGCATAATCTTTTGCTGCAGGACCATAGACGCGCCCATGATAATGGGCAGAACATAATAGGGATCTTGGACGGACAGATCGGTGATCCACAGCACGAACGGCGCCTGCCGGAGATCAATCGTCATGTACAGGATATTGAACAGCGCCACGAACACCGGCATCTGCAGCAGCATCGGCAGGCAGCCCCCCACCGGGTTGACCTTGTGGTCCCGGTAGAGCTTGATCAACTCTTTATTCAGGCGCTCCCGATCGTCTTTGTATTTGGATTGGATCGCCGCGACCTTGGGCTGGACGAGCTGCATGTCCTTCATGGACTTGTAGCTTTTGTATTGAAGCGGCACGAATAATAACTTGATGGCCAGCGTGAGCAGAATAATCGCCACACCGTAGTTATGCGTATAATCGTAAATGAAGCGAAGGACGGAGAAAAGCGGCTTGGCAACCGCCTTGACGATGCCCCAACTGCCGTAAATGAACCAGCCGAAATCTATCGTATCTTCCAATCCGACATTCATCGACTTGAGGGTGTCGAACTCCTTGGGACCCGCGTAGAGTTGCATCGACACGTTTGCGGACGAGGCCGGCGGCGGAAAGCGGACGGCCGCAGAGACCAGCTTATCGGCTTCTTTTTTGAGTACGGCTGCCGATGCGCCGGCCGGCATCAGGACGCCCAGGAAATATTTATCTTGAAGCGCGACCCACCCGACCGACCCTTTGCGCTCGAGCTCGGCGTCCGGCGTGTTCTTTTCCAGCTTGCCGTCGACGATCGAAGCCGGTCCGATCAGTCCGATAAATCCTTCCCCCCACTCCACGATCCCGAAATTCGTGCCTAACGTGACGTCATAGGCGCCCGTCAGCCCCTCGGTCCGCAACATGATATTGACCAGATAACTGTTGTGATGAAAGGTCAGCTCTTTCACCACGCGGACACCCTTTCCAGACGGCTCGTACGTGAAGATGAGCTTGCCCTCTGGGTGCGCCTCATCCAAGGTCGTAAAGGTGCGCTCGACTCGATACCGCCCCTCATTGATTTGCGACGTGACGGCCGGATCTGCGCCTTGGATGAAGAGCGGGTTTTTGAATTTTCCGCCGGCGTAGATCAATTGGATCGGTTGCGAATCCGGGCCGGCCGTCGTATACCGCTTCAACTGCCAGCTTTGGATTCCGGCCCCCCGCTTGGTGAACTCAGCCCGGTACAGATTGGTGTCCACCACTTGGGCCTGCTCTTCCGCAAACGGCGGCGTCGTCTCAGCCGTTGTGCGTTCCACAGGTCTTTCGGACCGGGTAGGCGACGGCGGCGACGATTCAGTAATCTTCGTAGACGCCGGAGGAGCGGTGGCCGATTCCGGTATGGAAGATGTCGGCGGGATATCGGTCGTCGGGCTCGGAGCCGGCGCCTCAGATTGAGTCGGCGGCGGAATCACGCCCATCCGCTTCAGCAGATAATCGTACCCAAATAAGATGACCAGCGATAACACTAAAAAAATGACGACCCGCTTTTCCATCAATGCGACAACTCCTGGGACCACGGCGCTCGGTGCGCCGGGGCCTGCTCCAGCGGGACATACAAGGTAAAACCTGGCAACGAGCCGGATGTGATCGCCGACCGGCTGTTTCCCACCACCGGCCTATCTGACAGGATCATACCCACCGGGGTGGAATGGGTGGCACTTCAATACACGACAGATCGTCCACCCCAGCCCTAGGACGATGCCGTGCCGGCGAATTGCCTCAATGGCGTACTGAGAACAGGTAGGCTCGAATCGACACGCGGGCGGAAGGAAGGGCGACACCCATCGCTGGTACTGATACAGGAGCGCTATGCAGATTCGTTGCATTGAACATCCGATTGAGGAATCAGCAGCCCTTCGCTTTTAAGAGCGGTCTCCCATGCATCCCGCAAACGCGCGTGCTCTTGGGCCAACGCTTCTCGTCGTGGAAAAATCAGAATATCGTATCCCTTCGCGATCCGGCCGTCCGCTTGTCGCGCCAATTCCCGGAAGATTCGTTTCGCGCGATTTCGGACGACTGCTTTGCCGAATCGCCGGCCCACGATGACCGCTGTCCGAGTCTGCGGGGATTCCGACCGAAATGACATCAAGTTAAACAACGGCGTAGGAAACCGGCGTCCGCATTTCTTTACCCGTTCGATGTCGGCGCTGTTTCGCAGGAAGTGAGGGCGTGCAGGCAGACCGGGCATGGTAGCGGGGACGGCTCTTACACGGTGAGCCGTGCCCGACCTTTAGCTCGTCGACGGGCCAACACCTTTCGACCGTTCTTGGTGCTCATACGTTTGCGGAATCCGTGGTCGCGTTTACGCTTCAGATTGGATGGCTGCCTATAGGTCGCTGACATGGCAAACTCCTTTTGGCACCGGCAAAGTTCGACATTATAGGGACGGGACCCTACGCTGTCAATCAAGCGACAGAGGTTCACTGCACGCTTTCCGTCGAACTCGCTTATGCATCTAGTGGTGACAGCGTGGGGCAATCTTGCGCGTTCTGTAAGCCATTCGGCCTCAATCGTTGACATACTTGCCCCGCATTCGAGGTGCAACGCTTCAACCCCTGGGATCACAAAGCCTTTTATGGCCGCCCATTGGCATCTCCCTTGCTCAACGCCGTAAGCATCAGCCGCCTCACTTCCCGAGGCGATTTTCTAGAAAGGAGGTGAGGAAGAATGAGGAAGACGCTTGTAGCTGCCTTAGCAGTTGCCATCGGGCTGAGCTTCGGTATGGCGACCTTTGCCAAGGCCGATGAGAAGAAGCCTGCGCCGACGACCGAAAAGAAGGACGAGAAGAAGGACTCCAAGAAGACCGAGAAGAAGTAAGCGCACCAAGAGGCCGGCCCCTTTGGGTGTCCCAATAGCCAAAGGGCGCCGGTTTCCTTCTTATGACCCACCCCGGCCATACGTCCTATTCAGGAAGGCCATTGGATGAAGCGATCATCTCTTATCGTTGCGATCCCGATCGTGATACTCCTTGCCGCGGGATGCGCGAACCCTCCGACCGACAAGCTCGCATTAG
The DNA here is from genome assembly GCA_035253365.1 of Nitrospiraceae bacterium. Taxonomy (GTDB): domain Bacteria; phylum Nitrospirota; class Nitrospiria; order Nitrospirales; family Nitrospiraceae; genus DATFCE01. The sequence continues at coordinate 874 of DATFCE010000445.1, read as the reverse complement.
CCGAGCAGGCCGTCAATGATGCGAGAACGTCCGGTGCCGCCACGTACATGGGTGAAGATTTCGCGAAAGTGCAGAGCACGCTTGCCATGGCGAAACAGGAAATGGCCGAGCAAAGTAATAAATTTGTCCTCCTTCGGGATTATGAGAAGTCGGACCACCTCTTGAGCACCGTGCAAGCGGATGCCGCGCGTATAGCCGAGCAGTCCACCCAAAAGAAGAATGATGCCAAAGCGGCCGCTGCCCAAGCTCAGCAGGCCGCTAAAGAGGCGGTGAAAAGGGCTCAGGATCTCTTCGCTATGGCGCCGGTGGGGAACGACCGAGTCGCACTTCGAGCCATCAAGGCGGACGTGGATGGATTGGCGGCGTCCGTGGGCGAAGTACAAAGCGCAATGGATACGGGTGACTACCCGGCCGCCCAAGTCCAAGCTCGCGCCATTCGCGACAAGAGCGGGCACGTCTCCGCAGCGATCGAGCACGCGCTCGCCAAAGTACACAAGACGACCACGCTGGCCACGAGAAGATTGCCATGAAGGCTTGTCGCTCATTCCTCGGTCTTGGTGTCGCTGCTGTGGCGTTGGTGTGCAGCCTCGCGGCGTGCGTGCAGCACGCACCTAGTGACCTCGTTGCGGCTATCGATGCCTTGGACCGGCAACTCATGGAAGCCAAAGGCGCCGCATTCGCTCCGGAGGCGTACGCTCGTTTCGTGAAGCAGTGGGCTATGGTGAAGACACAATTGGCAGAGGATGATGTGATTCACTGGCCTTGGGAACCCAACCCATTAGTTGCAAACCTCCACAGAGTTCGTGAAGAGGGCGAGCAGGCCCTGATGGAGTCTTTTGCGCGCAAGGATGCCGAGCGGCTGCAGGCTGAATCA